>DASUVR010000184.1:0-18400 GCA_036378855.1 Gemmatimonadales bacterium
GCTCGGTCTGCCGCGTTGGGGGCTTCGTCGGCGGAGGCCTCCGCCCGCCCCTGGGCCCTCAGTCGAGACTCACCCAGCATCGCTGCGATCGTGCCGGTCAGAGAAAAGAGGAGAACCCGCAGAACTTCCATCCTGCCGGCAAAGTGCAGGGTGTAGGTCGGTGGGATAAAGAGAAAAAATCCAAGGAGAGCGCTCAATCCAGTAGCCAGGAGTGCAGGGCCCAGGCCGCCGTACCAGGCAGCGATCAGCACCGCGACCACGAGGGTGGTGAAGGGAAGTTGACCGCCGAGCAGGGGCTCCAGCAGCCAGCGCAGGAACCCCATCACGAGCACGGCTCCGGCTGCCACCAGGTACGGAATACCACCCTTGGGCGTACTGGAGTTTGGCATCAGTGAAGTAAGAGGTATGCCCTGCAGCGGAGCAAGTCAGCCCGATGTGACTGGCGCAAAAACTCCGTTATCCTGCCCGGCTGCGACAGATTCGGCTCGAGTCCGCCCGGATAGCGGAGCTCGGGAACCGCGAGCGGACTCGAGGCACGGGTCGTGCTTTGAGCCGGTATTGGCCTCGAATTTCCATCTATTGAGTCAACGCTTCTTGCGTGCTGCCTAGGTCCCTGCGATTGGCGGGCCGGGGCGAGGGATACCTGGAATGCTGCTCGGCTGATGCTCGCCTTTCACAACCTTGCTCCCCTCGACGGGTCTGCGACGACATGGGTAGCGGCGCTCCTGTCGCTCCTCCTTGGGCTCGGGATAGCCGCCTTCATTCAGGAGCGGCGGCATGCCGCCCGAGCCAATGCCTTTCAGACCGCGGCCGCGCACTATCAGCGCTTCCTCCGCCAGGTCATCGATACCAATCCCAATTTGATTTTCGTGAAGGATTGGGACGGCAAGTACGTGCTGGCCAACGAGGCGATGGCCCAGTTTCACGGCACTACGGTTGAAAGTCTGATCGGCAAGCGGGACAGCGACTTCGGTCTCAAGGATGGGGAAGTCGAGCAATTTCTCCGGGCCGACCGCGAAGTCCTCTCCACTCAGCTCGCGAGGTTCATACCCGAAGAACAAGCCACCTGCACCAGGACCGGCGCGGCGCGCTGGTTTCAGACGGTAAAAGTCCCGCTGCTTTCACCCGACGGCAGTGCCCGCCAGGTGCTGGGCGTTGCCACCGACATCACTGAGCGCAAGCAGCTGGAAGATCAATTCCGGCAGGCCCACAAGATGGAGGCTGTCGGTCGGCTGGCCGGAGGAATCGCCCACGACTTCAACAACGTCCTGACCATCGTGCGGGCCCAAACCGAGTTTCTGCTGGCGGACATGCCCACCGAAGATGTGCGGCGGGCTGATGTCCTGGAGATCCAGGGCGCGGCCGATCGGGCGGCCGGGTTCATCCGGCAACTCCTGGCCTTCAGCCGGCGCCAACTGCTCCAGCCGGAAGTGCTCGAGCTGAATGGGGTGATCACCGGGATGGAGAGCATGGTCCGGCGGCTGGTCGGCGAGGACGTGGTTCTGCTCACGAAATTGCAACCTGAGCTGCCCAGAGTCTGGGCCGACCCGGGTCAGCTGCAGCAGGTGATCCTCAACCTGGCGGTAAACGCCCGCGACGCCATGCCGCGTGGCGGAAGCCTGCTCATCGAGACCGGAGTGGTCGAGCTGGACGAACACTACCCTCGCCAGCACCCGTCGGCCCGGCCCGGGCGTCACGTCGTCCTGGTGGTGACCGATACCGGTTCCGGGATGGACCCCGCCACCCGGTCCCGGATCTTCGAGCCGTTCTTTACCACCAAGGAGCCGGGGAAGGGAACCGGACTGGGTCTCTCGACGGTATACGGGATTGTGAAGCAGAGCGGTGGGCACATCTGGGTGTACAGCGAGGCAGGGCGGGGGACCACGTTCAAGCTCTACTTCCCGCTGCATCAGGGGCCGGTGCAGGCCTCGGAAAGAACGGTCAGGGTGCTTCCACCTTCAGGTGCGGGCGCCACAATCCTCCTGGTGGAAGACGAGGCCTCGGTCCGCAGTACGGTTCGGAGACTGCTCGAGCGACACGAGTACCGGGTACTGGAGGCCACCAACGGTCAGGACGCGCTGGCCCTAATCACCGCGCGGCACGGCGAAGTCGATCTGATTCTTTCCGACATGGTAATGCCCGGCATGGGCGGTGCGGAGCTGGCCACCCGGGTCCGCGCCTTTGCTCCGGCGCTTCCAGTCCTGTTGATGACGGGGTATACCGAGGAGGCACTGGCCCGGAACGGTGACCGTCCGCTCGACCAGGAAATCATCGAGAAGCCATTCACCCTGCAGATTGTCCTGGAAAAGGTCCGGACGGCGCTCGCCCGCAAGGTGGGCTAGCGCACTCCTGCGGGGGTCCGCTGGTTCGATGTGCCCTTCTGCTTGAAGAGCCGGGTGAGTTGCATCGCCAGAGCTTCGGGGGTGAATGGCTTCTGCAGAAACGGCTGACCTTCTTGAAGCAGCCCGCGGCGAACGATCTCGTCGTCGGTATAGCCGCTGATAAAGAGGACCGGGAGATTTGGGGTGAGCTCGGCGGCGCGACGGGCCAGCTCGGGACCATCCATGCCGGGCAAAATCACGTCCGTGATCAGCAGGTCGATGGGAGAATCTTTTCGTTCCAGCACACCTAGTGCTTGATGCCCTCCACTCGCCTCGATGACTCCATAGCCGAATTCCTGCAGCGCCCGTGAGGTCATGAGTCGGACAGCGGGCTCGTCTTCCACCAGAAGGATGGTCTCTCCGGTGGCGCGGGACGGCGGCTCGGCCGGTGCGGTGGGAGCTATCGAAGACGCGTCGAGCGGCAGATAGATCTTGAATGTGGTGCCTTCTCCCAGTTCACTGTAGGCCCAGACATAACCCTGGCTCTGCTTCACGATTCCATAGACCGTGGCCAGTCCGAGCCCGGTGCCTTTGCCCACGGGTTTGGTAGTGTAGAACGGCTCGAACAAATGACCCAGGGTTTCCGATCCCATGCCGTGCCCGGTATCGCTCACCGCAATCACAGCGTAGGGGCCGGGACGGATGGCGACGCCAGGCCGCTGCTTGGCGTAGGACTCGGTCAGCTCGGCGACGGAGGTCTCGATGCTGAGACGTCCACCCAGCGGCATGGCATCCCGGGAGTTGAGTACCAGATTCAGCAACACCTGGCTCAACTGACCCGGATCGGCATTGACCCGGCTGCCGCCCCGAAGCTGCAGTACCAGGGTCGAGCGCTCGCCCAGGGCACGGCGGAGCACGCCCTCGAGTCCCTGGATCACGTCGTCCAGCTCGAAGACCCGGCTCTGCACCA
Organism: Gemmatimonadales bacterium; assembly: GCA_036378855.1. GTDB lineage: Bacteria > Gemmatimonadota > Gemmatimonadetes > Gemmatimonadales > GWC2-71-9 > CAVVWJ01. Next base: position 3,292 of record DASUVR010000184.1, read on the forward strand.
CCTGACGGCGGCTAAAGGCGAGGAGCTGAGCGGTTATGGCAGCGGTACGCTCGGCGGCCTCGCGGATGTACTCGAGATCCTTCCGGGCGGCTTCCGGAAGATCGGGGCGGCCGAGCAGGAAACTGGAAGCGCCGAGAACCACGGTCATTTGATTGTTGGCTTCATGGGCCACACCGCCGGCGAGCTGACCGACCACCTCCATCCGCTCGCTCTGGCGCACCCGTTCCTCGATCAGCCGTTGGGCGGTCACGTCGGTGGTGACCTCGATGACCGTGGGCGATTCGTCGCGCCGACGCCGCTGAAGGACCCATTGCGAGGCCACATGGATTCGCCGTCCATCCTTGGCCACATGAACCAGCTCGCCCTGCCAGCGGCCCGCCGACTGCAGGGCGCTTCGGATCTCCTCCAGCGGCAGCGGGAGCTCGGTCTGCAGCAACTCGTGCGAGACCCGTCCTATCGCCTCGGCGGCACTGAATCCGTACAGCCGGGCAGCGCCACTGCTCCAGTACGTGATTTGCCCGTCCAGCTCCCAGACGAAAGCCTGGGCTACCTCGAGCGCCTCGGCCAACTCTCTGCTACGCACGCTCTCGGCTTCCAGCGCCGCCTGGGTCCGCTTCTGCTCGGTAATGTCTCGCTTGACCGAGGCGGCACCCACAACCTTTCCCGAGCTGTCCCGGATGGGTGAGACAGAGAGCGCGATCTGGATCCGCTGCCCATCCTTCCGGATGCGCTCGACCTCGGCAAACTCGACCGGCTCGCCCCGGCCCACCCGCCGGAGAATCTCGTCCTCCGTGTCATGCAGTTCGGCCGGAATCAGCCGATAAACCGAGCTGCCCACCATCTCGGCCTCGGTATAGCCGAAGATCTTCTCGGCCGCGTGGTTCCAGCTGGTGACGGTACCATCCAGCTTCTTGCCGATGATGGCGTCTTCGGAGGAGGTCACGATGGCGGCCAGTCTTGCGGTGGCCTCGTGCGCCCGGACTCGGTGAGTCACGTCCTGGGCTACCACCGTCAGGCCTTCCACTGAGGGATAGGCGGTGGCCTCGATCCAGATCTCGCGCGGGGCGTAATACGCCGTGATCTTGGCGGCGTGCTCCCCGGCCAGGGCGCGTCGATAGGCTTCCTCGAACGGACTTCCTACGGTAGCAGGAAGTGCCTCCCAGAGGTTCCGGCCTACGAAATCCGAAGGCCTTCCTCCGGCCATGGCGGCCGCACGCTCGTTCATGTAGGTGATGGTCCACTGGTGATCCATCACGGTGAACGCGTCGGTGATGCTACCGAGAATTCGCTCCACCCGTTCTGAGGCCTGTGCTGCCCGCCTTGCCTCATGCTCAGCCCGGGCGCTCTGCTCCTCAGCGTGCAGGGTTTCTTCCTCTGCCCTCGCTGACTCCTCCTCCGCACGGGCCGCTTCCTCTTCGGCCCGGACGGCCTCCTGCTCAGCCCGGGCCATTTCCCGCTCCGCGACCCGCAATGCCTCCAGAGCCTTGCGATGGGCTCTGAACCGAGTCTCACCCAACCAGCCAACGGCCACGCCGGTGAACCCGAAAAGTCCGATCCCGATCCGGGCAATCGGGTCGGAGAATGTGGCAGCGTAGCTGGGTGCGCCAAACCAGAACACGCCGGCCGCGATGCCGACGACGGTAGTCAGAATCGCGGGACCCAAGCCCCCCAGATAGGCTGAGACGAACACGGCGGGAAACAGTGTGATAAACGGCAGCCTCACCCCTACGATCGGGCTCAGGGCTGAACGGAGCAGGATTGCCACGGCTGTTGTTATAACCGCCCAGAGGTAGGGCCTCAGCCGCTCCATCCACTGTGTTCTATTCACAAAAGAGCAGTTGTAATAGTCACGGGGTCACGGCGGAGTGAATGGCGGCCAGAGTTGAGGCCGCCGGCTACCCAACAGTGTGTACGAACCTTGTGGATGTCGGCGGTGGAGTCAATCCCGCCTCAGGGCGACGGCTATGGGTCAGGAGTGGAGTGTGCGGCCCGGGGCCGGAGCTGATTGGGTGGGGAGCTCACCGGTATACGCCGGTGGGCCGGATTGGCGACGCGGTACCATACGGTGCCCGGCTCGTACCGGTCAGCTTTCCGCTTGGCCACAATTCCCCCGAGATCCATCCGCCGCGCCGCCCCGAAAAGCGCCCGGCCATGCTCCTCGATGGCGAGGACCTTGTAGAGGGGCCCCGTGTCCTCCGGCAGCAGAGAACCCAGCAGCTCCTTCCGCCGTGCCAGCGGCTCGCCTCTGAGGTCTTGTCCGTCCAGCCATAGCAGATCGAACGCGGCAAAGGCAATGAAGCCCTGGCCTCGGAGCAGGCTGTCAAAGACCGGTTTGCCTTTTCGGTCCAGGGCCACGATTTCCCCATCCAGGATGGCCTCCCTCCCCTGCAGCACCTCCGACAAGCGGCTCCAGAGGTCATCGAACCGCCTCAAAGGGATGTCGCGGCGAGACCGGATCTCGCAGCCGGAGCTGGAGGAATAGGCCAGGCCGCGGAAACCGTCATACTTGGGCTCGAAGATCCATTCGGGATCATCGAAGGGGTCCGGACGCGGAACCAGGGCGATGGGCTCCACGTAGGGCAGGGAAGCCGATGACTGCTGTCGCCGAGAGTAGGAGATACGACGTGTGGGCATGAAGGCTCCGGCGCCGCGAGGGCGTTCAGGAGCCCTCCCCACGAGGAGGGCGCAACGGGTGAGCCGTTCGGCTCTGTTGGCATAAGCTACATCACGCGACGGCCTCTGGCGACATCGCGTGAGCGGAGTCACGGCAACAGCGATCTGATTCGCTAGTTTGCTCGCAGTTGAAAGCCCCCCGGTATAACCGAACCTGACGGTATACCTCTGGAGAAACAGCCATCCCGGGTTGCGACGACAATGCGGTCTCGGGGAAGTACGTGCGACCAGGAGACGATCGTGAGTAGCGAGGACCGAACCGATCTCCAGGAACGGAAGATACGAGAGGCGCGCCTCCGGCCTGAGTTTGCCCATCTCTATCCGCCACTGGAGCCAGGGCGCTGGGAGTCGGCGGCGCGGATGGCCGATCGGGTGGTAGCCTGGATGCTTCGTCAGCCCGACCGCGGGTATATGGCACCTGAGCGGGTCCTGCGGTCCGACCATTTCGAGTTCCGGGGCGGTGTCTCCACCCCCCAATCACACAGCGTTTCCCGCCGGCGGAACAATCCTGGGTAAGGAATACATGAACGATACGGAGATCGCGGAGCTGAAGGCAGCGGTCGAGCGGTCCCACCGCTGCCCAGCGACCTATCGGGCCTCCGAGCGGGTCCGGGAGCAAAACCAGCAGTTCGAGGTGGCCTTGTTCGACATCCTCGGACACCCCCGTGCCCTGCTCTGCTACGCCTGGTTTTCCAACGGCGGCAGGTCCAATCATCGGCGGGCCTTCACCGTGTTGCGGGAAGGCCCGATTCATACCTCGGTGGACGCGGTGCGGTTCGCGCTGGAGGACAGCCCCTCCTGACTTAGTGGGCCTTCCGATCCCCGGAGCGCACCCGCGCCATCAACTGCAGGAACTCCTCGGGGTCTGGAAGCGCCACCCGCCGCCGTTTGGCCTCCTGTCTTATGCGGCCGATAATGGTCCGCCGCTCAGCCGCGCCGTACTTCCGGGCATTGCTGGGCTGATGGATGTAGGCCCAGGCTGCCTTGATTCGGCCCGGCGTGTCAATCGGATATTTCTTGTTGGTGGGGTCGGCAAATAGGGTGTGACCGTACTTCTTCACTCCCTCGGCAGGATCGGCATCGCGGCGACGATGAATCCTCTTCTTCATAGAATAGAGTGGGCCCGGCGCGACTCGAACGCGCGACCTCTTGCTCCGGAGGCAAGCGCTCTATCCAACTGAGCTACGGACCCGAATTGTGAGGGGGAAGTTGGCCGCCTGAGCCGCTCTTTGCAACTACGTGTAGCGGCTCTTTAGGCGCCGACCTCTACCGCGTGGCGGGAAGTTCTCTGCGGAGCGGAGCGAGCCGGGTTCCAGACGCTCTCACCATCTATATCCTGGGGTACCGGCACCCCGAGCCATGACAGCATTGCGGGGAACAGGTCCACCGTCCTGAGCGCGCCGCTCGGCACCGGCTCGCTGGCCCACACCGGGGTCTGCATGTGTACCCGGATCAGGCTGCCGTGGCCTTCCCGGTGCTCCGGGACCTCGAACCGGTCCCGGAAATCGTAGCCCTCCCGCGCCACCACCAGCAGATCACCCGTGCGCCGGGTGCGGAACTGGTCCAGTAGCTGAAATGCGGCGTCGGGAAAGGCGCCGTTCCAGGTCTGCTCCAGCCAGTCGCGAGAGCTGCCCTTCCAGGCGCCACCCATTTGGAGTGGATCTCCGGACCAGGGACGGTACTCGATCATCCCGTTCGCTTGATGGACCCGCGCCTCGCCGTCTCCGCTCGCTACGGCGATCCCGCCGTGCTCCGATTCGGCGGCGACCAACGCCACCGCCGGTTCGGCCAACAGCCCGGCCAGCAGGTCACGGTCGTTGCCGAAGGTCGCCGGCTGGCGCAGCCGTTCGAACGACCAACGACGGCTCCGGCGCTCATCCGGGCGAGCGTACACCATTGCCGATCCATTGCCCGCGACCATCACCGCCGCACGGGGCTTCCGCTCCCAGACAACCGGATGCGACATGGTGGGGACGCCCTGCGCCCGGAACCAGTCCGCCAGGTCGAGATGGGTGTGCACCGGCGAGGCCCCGTGATCGCTGACAAGAAGAATCAGGCTCCGTTCCAGCTCTCCCCGGTGCCGGAGCAGGTCGCACAGCCGGCCCACCGTCTCGTCCACCTTGCGCAAGGCGCGGTGGACCGGGGCGGAGTCGTGGCCTGACTGGTGGGTGTACCCGTCCACCGCCGGGAACTGGGCGAACACGAAGCGCCAGTTTTGGGCGGCAGCCCGGAGGAGATGGCGAGCCACCGAATCGTCGGAAGGCTGGTGCCACTTGGCGGCATGAGCGACGGAGCCCCAGATTCGTCGCTCCAACCGGGACGGATCACGGCTCCGGTCCAGCCCGCGCGCCACCGGCGTGAAGATGCCGACGCTCTCCGGGACCAGCTCGAAGATGGTTTGCACCGCCGGGTTGATGTCTGTGTCCAGCATAGGCGCCTGATAGCCGCAGTAGCTCCGAACCGCAGCCCGGTCGCGCCACCAACGTCCGCCGTATGTGGTACGGTCGAGCCAGCGAATGGATGGGACGTCGCACCGGCCCGGGGCGCACCCGGTGAGGAACGGCAGATAGGCAACGCTGGTGGTAGAAGGGAATCCGGTAATCGCGGTCGTGCGGCCGCCCCGGCGCAGCATGCTCGCTAGATGGGGAAGCTCACCCAGCTCGAGCCTTCGCTGGGCGACATCGGGACGAAGCCCGTCCACCAGCAGCAGAAAACACCGGTTCATGCTTCCTCTGCTCTCGGCGGAAGCGTGGCGATGCTTTCGCCCGACCCATTCATCCGGCGAGCCGTGCGAATACCCAATCCCAGCACCACCAGACTTCCCACGGCAATCCAGGGCCCCGGAACCCGGTAGGCCAGGCCCATTCCCGCAAGCCCGAGATACCGGGTTCCCCGGCCGAGCACCACCGAGAGCTGGTACTTCCACATGGGGTAACCCGCCAGCACGGCCAGAACCCGCATGGGATAGTGGGGCACGATTGGCAGCACGCAGGTGGCCACCAGCGACCAGAATGGCGCCTTGCGGTAGCAGCGCAGAGACCACTGGGTAATCCGGTGGGATCGAAATCCTCGGGTGCCTTCGCGGGCCAGGAGGCGGGTCAGTAGCTCCATGTTCCACGCCTCGATCACCAGCGTCGCCAGTACTGCCACCAGCACGATGAGCAGCAGCGAATAGTGTCCGCCCAGATACAACACGGCGCCATCGTAGGGCAACGGGGCCAGCGAGTTGCCGAGGAAGGTGTAGGGCACCAGGTACATGAGCCGGGACCAGCCGGGCCACACCCGGGCAGCCACCAACGCCATAGCGCTGATCCCGATCATGGATCCGGGAAGTAGCCAGGGGGAGCGCAGCAATCTTGAGTACGGCGCCAGCGATGCAAGCCGCATATTCTGCTGTTGAACGCGATCGAGTAATGGGTGGGCAAGCGCAAGGCGCGTATCACCCTGGTGGAACCCTAAAGTACCGGACCCGCGGGCGTCGGGGAAGCACGGACACCGCTCAGTCCTGTTAATCCCCGACCCTGACCGGCACCCGGTGCCAGGCGTTGTTGACGTATCCCTTCACGTTCCAGGTATCTCGTACGTCGGATGGCTGAACGGCGCCGGAGCTGTCGCTGGCGCGAGCGCACAGGGTGTACTGGCCCGGCTCGAGGTCGAGCTCCGCCTCCCAGAAAGCCCAGGTCCAGGCCGACTCCTGAGGCAGGATTCGGGCGGGCACCCAGTTGCCGCTTGGGTCGGCCGCGACCTCGACTCTGGTGATCAGCCGGGCGCCGGAGCCTATCGCCCAACCCCGGAGGACGGTTCTACCCGGCGGCAACAACTGGGTCGGCTCCGGATACAGGATCACCGAATTCACCGGGACCTCCGTGAGTGCGGTTCCCGCAGAGACGTCTCGCGGGTCTCGCGGATTCGGCTCCCGCTGCAGCCGGTACGCCTGGGTTTGAAAGTAGTTGTCGGTAGGGTCCTTCCGCAGATTGATTCGGCCCAGCCATTTCACGCTCCGCGCTCCGATCCAGCCGGGCACCACGGCCCGGAGAGGAAAACCGTGCGCCGGCGGAAGGGGAGCGCCGTTGAGATGAGTGGCGAGCAGCACCTCGTCGCTCTGCGCCTTTGCCAGGTCGATGGATCCGCCGAAGCCGAACTCCTGGTCGTGGCGCTCCACCCGGTCAAGACCGATCAGCTCCACATGGCGCGCCCCGGGCTTCACCCCGATCGCCTGGAGCAGGTCGGCCAGGGCCACGCCGGTCCACTCACCTGCCGACACGGGTTCAGGTCCCCAGGGAAGCTCGCCTGTCAGTGGTCCCAGCTCGAGCAGCTCCTCGCGGCGAAGCCCCGCACACACCAACGTGGCCGCGACGGTACGCCGGGTAAATCCGCGCATGAGCTCGGCCAGCGAGTAGCTCCGAGGATGCTCCACCATTCCACCGATCTCGAGCCGCCAGGAATCCGCCTCGATCGGAGGCACCGCCCCATGGCTTCGGGTGAAGAACCGATCCACCGGAGTGATGAAATCCTCGGGAGGAACGGGCCAGGAGCCGGTGTTCAGTCCCTCAGGGTCGTGAGTTACACGCCGGGGCGTACGCATCGCGTGAGGATCACCCGGAAGCGGGGTGAAAATCAACTGGCATGATACTCCAGGAATGCCTGGAGATGTGGCGGGTCACATGGAAGCGGGTCTGATCAGGATTCGAGGCGGGGCCCTTCAGCGTCTCCCGGCTTCTCCTTCGGGGGATGTCTCCGGTCTGTGGTTCGGGTGCGGGAGCCGCGAGGGCGTTGCTCGCGCGCACCGCCGCGAAACTCGAAGTGGGTTGGATCAAAGGTCCGGGTAAATCGGCCTGCCTGCCGCCCGCTTCGGTGCCGTTCCACCAGCTTATGGGCCAGCTCGGCCGCCGGTATCCAGACCTCTGGAGGGATGCCGGGGTACTCAGCCGCAAATTCTTCTTTGAGTCTTACCTCGCGCATGTCCACCGCGAGCTCTCCTCTACCAGGAAAAACCAAAGCAGCCGAGCAGAGTCTCGGGATGCCGGCGGGAAACTTGAGGAATCGGAGCGTCAGGAACGAAGGGAAAGCACTTCCCGTACTCGCGCGGCCAGGGCCATCGGGGTGAACGGCTTGGGCAAGACCGGTCCCGGAAGATCCGATCCGCCGTGGAGATACACTCCCGAGATCAGTACCACGGGCACGCGCGGCTGCCGTCGGGCGAGTTCCAGCGCGAGCTCGCGGCCGTCCATCCGGGGCATACTCACGTCGGCGATCACCAGGTCGATGGGCGAGTTCTGCTCCAGCACCGCAAGCGCCTCCACCCCATCGGCTGCCGAGTAGACCCGGTAATGCTCGAATTCCATCGTGCGGATGAGGAGAGCGCGCATCACTTCTTCGTCGTCTACGACCAGCACGGTGGGAACGTGCTGCTGAACCGCCAGGGGGACGGACATGGGGCAGAATCTACGGCCCGGAAGCGAGTCGGTAAGGGGAGCAGCTGGCGCCGGGGGTGTTGCCTTCCGGGCAACCGGGGTGCCTATTCGAGTCGAACAGCTCCCAGGTTCGTGCCTCCATAATCCCGAGAAATGGCTCATGCCTGTCATCCGCTGCTGCCTGCTTGCTGCTTCGACCTGCGTTCTGGTTGCCACAGCATATGGCCAGGATAAATCTCCCCTCCTGCTGAGAGAGCCCGCCCTCAGCGCATCCGAAATCTGTTTCAGCTTTGCCGGCGATCTCTGGACCGTGCCTCGCACCGGGGGCACCGCGCATCGGCTGACCGCGTCACCCGGGACCGAGTCAGGCTGCCATTACTCGAAGGATGGGCGCTGGATTGCCTACACCAACGTCAGCAACAACAACGCCGATGTGTATGTGATCGCGGCGGGTGGCGGTACACCCAGGCGACTCACGTATCGCCCCTCGGCCGACCGAGTCCGCGGGTGGACTGCGGATGGTCAGGTCCTCTTCATGTCGGACCGCGACGGCATCGCGCTGGCTCAGGCCTTAGGTGCCCCTCGTCTCTTCGTCCAGGCGCCCGACGGGGTGCAACCCACCTCGGTGGACCTGCCTAGCGTGTGGGACGGCGCCTTCAGCGAAGACGGCAAGCGGCTGGCGTACCTGCCATTTCCTCCGGCCAACCGGGCCTGGAAGCGGTATCGCGGCGGCCGGACCACGCCGATCTGGATCGCGTCACTGGGTGATGCCACGGTGGAGAAGGTCCCCCGCCAGGGGTCGACCGACCAGTACCCCATGTGGGTGGGCGACACGGTCTTCTTCGTGAGCGACCGGGAGGGACCGGCCACGCTCTACAGCTATGACACGCACACCAAACGCGTGGCCCGGCGAATCGAGAACAAGAATCTCGACATCAAGTACGCCTCCGCAGGACCGGGCGGGATCGTGTACGAGCAGTTCGGCGGGCTCAACCTGTACGACCTGAAAACCGGACGATCCTCGCCGGTGCCAGTGACGCTGGCGGGAGAGCTCACCGGCGCGCTTCCCCATTGGGTGCCCGTGGGAGACAAGCTCGAGCACCCAGCACTGTCGCCCACCGGAGTGCGGGCGGCGTTTGAGGCCCGAGGTGAGATCCTGACGGTGCCGGCCAAGAAGGGCGATGCCCGCAACATCAGCCACACTCCAGGTGCCACCGAGCGCTACCCCAGTTGGTCACCCGACGGCCAGACGGTGGCGTACTTCTCCGATGCGGGTGGCGCGTATCATCTCGAGCTTCGAGGCCAGACCGGGATGGGACAGCCGCGCAGCATCAAGCTGGGCGACAACGACATTTACTACTTCCGTCCCATGTGGTCCCCTGACGGGAAGCGCATTGTCTACAACACTTCGCGCGGCGAGCTGTGGTATGCCGACGTCGCCAGCGGCAAGACCACCAAGGTGGACACCGACCCGCTGGGGCCGGGCTGGGACAACTCCTTTTCCAGCTCCTGGTCGCCCGATTCGCGCTGGCTGGCGTATGCCCGATCGATCAAGAACCGGCTGGGCGCGGTATTCGTGTACAACCTGGAGCAGGGCAAGGCCACCCAGGTCACCGACGGACTGAGCGATGTGCGCACGCCGGGATTCGACGCCGGCGGCAAGTACCTCTACTTCGTCGCCAGCACCGACGCGGGGCCTGCCTCTGATTTCAGCATGACCACATACGATCACCCGATCACCCGCGGGCTCTACGCGATCGTGCTGCCGAAAGACCAGCCTTCGCCACTCGCGCCCGAAAGCGACGAAGAGAAGGCCAAGGGTGACAGCGCGGCCAAGAGTAACGCCAAGGCCGCGGCGGGCGATGTGAAAGGCGCCAAGGCGGCGAAGCCGGGCAAGGACAGTCTGGGTGTGGTGGCGGCACCGGAGCCGGTGCGGATCGATTTCGAAGGCATCGACCAGCGCACGATTGCCCTGCCGGCCGATCCCAGGAACTACGTAGCCCTGATCCCGGGCAAGCAGGGTGTCGTAGTGCTGGCCGAGCAGCCGCTGATTCCGGTGGACATTCAGCCGGACACATTGACCTTCGTCCTGCACAAGTTCGATCTGGGCGAGCGCAAGGCCAATGAGTTGATGCGGGACGTGGCCGACTTCGATGTCTCCCGCGATGGGGGAATGCTGCTCTATCGGCAGCAGAGCAAGTGGACCATTGCGCCCCTGGGTCCGCCACCACCTGCTGACAGCGCTGCCGCCGGCCCGGGCGGCGGAGCCTCAGTTGGTCCGGGTGGCGGGCTCAACACCGAAGACATTCAGGTGCAGACCGATCCACGGGCGGAATGGGCCGAGATGTATCACGAGTCCTTCCGGCTGCAGCGGGCCTACTTCTACGATCCCAACTACCACGGCCTCGACCTCGACAAGACGGAGAAATTCTATCGGCGCTACGTCGACGGCCTTGGGGGCAGAGCCGATCTGGATTACCTGCTGGAGGAGGTATTCGGCAACCTCACTGTGGGCCATCTATTCGTGCGGGGGCCCAATGAGAATCCAACCAAGACTCCCCCCAACGGTCTTCTGGGGGCCGACTACACCATTGCCAATGACCGCTGGCGCTTCACCAAGATCTACGCCGGCGAGAACTGGAACCCGTCCACTGTCGCCCCGCTCACCCAGCCGGGCGTGAACGTCCGTCCGGGTGAGTATCTGCTGGCGGTTGATGGCCGTCCTCTCACCGCGAAGGACAACGTCGATCAGGCGCTCGAGGGCACCGCCGGAAAATCGGTGGTGCTCCGGGTGGGGCCCAAGCCGGATGGCAAGGACGCCCGCGACGTGACCGTGGTGCCGCTGCCGAGTGAGGTGATGCTCCGGCATCTGGCCTGGATCGATCACAACCGGCGGATGGTCGATAGTCTCTCCGGCGGCAAGCTGGGTTACATCTACGTGCCCAACACCGCCAACGAGGGCTACACCCGATTCAACCGCTATTTCTTTGCCCAGCAGGACAAGCTCGGGGCGGTGGTCGACGAGCGATTCAATGGTGGTGGGAATGTCGCCGATTACATGGTGGAGTACCTCGGCCGGGAGGCGCCGTTCAATTGGGTGACAGCGCGCTACGGGGAGGACGTGCCCATTCCGGCAGGCGCGATCTACGGGCCGAAGGCGATGCTGATCAACGAATATGCCGGTTCAGGCGGAGACGAGCTGCCCTGGCTGTTTCGACGGTTCAAGGTGGGGCCGCTGATCGGGACCCGCACCTGGGGCGGGCTGGTGGGAATCGGCGGATATCCACCGCTGATGGATGGAGGTCTGGTCACGGCGCCGCGGATCGCGCTGTGGACGGCGGAGGGCGAATACGCCGTGGAGAACAAGGGAGTGGCGCCGGACGTCGAGGTGGACCTGGAGCCGGCGGCGTGGCGCAAGGGGCGCGACTCGCAGCTGGAGAAGGCCGTCTCGGTTCTGATGGAAGAGCTGAAGAAGCGGCCCAGGCCGGTGGCCAAGCGTCCGGCGTTTCCAATCTGGGCCAAGGGGACCGCGCCCTAATTGAATGATCTCGCTGGAACACGGGCCCATCTCGATCGTTCGGGGTGGGCCTTTTCGTGCGGCCAACCTCGGCGAGGTCAGAGCGGGTCCAGCGATCTACCTGCAATGAAAAACCGCAACCACCAGGAGTTGGTGATTGCGGCAATCGGGGCGCCCGGATTTGAACCGGGGACCTCCTGCTCCCGAAGCAGGCGCGCTAACCGGGCTGCGCTACGCCCCGTCTTTCTACGCTTGTTGTCTCCCGCTCACGGTTTTGTCGAATGCGCCCTGAGGGACTCGAACCCCCAGCCTTTTGATCCGTAGTCAAATGCTCTATCCAATTGAGCTAAGGGCGCTCATGGGCGGTACAAGACTCGAACTTGTGACCTCCACGATGTCAACGTGGCGCTCTAACCAACTGAGCTAACCGCCCGTGTTTCGCGGACGGAGAAGGCGGAGGGACGGAGGGGCGGAGGGCTGCTCCGCGTGCGGGGGGACTCCTCTCGCGAGCCCCTCACCGTCCCTCCGACTCTCCGCCTCTCCGACCAAGTAGCGGGGGTGGGATTTGAACCCACGACCTCCGGGTTATGAGCCCGGCGAGCTACCAGACTGCTCCACCCCGCGCCGTGTGCTTCAGCTACAAACTATTCGGGCCGATACTAAACCAAACCGGGGGCGTGTCTTGGCCCCTAAACGAGCGGGAAACGGGACTCGAACCCGCGACCCCAACCTTGGCAAGGTTGTGCTCTACCAACTGAGCTATTCCCGCGAATCGGTCAGGATTCTAGCGCCCGACCGGCCGCGGCGCAACGACCTATTGATGCAGGGTCTGGCTCGGCCGAAGGGGGAAGTGGAGGCGAGGGGGATCGAACCCCTGACCTCGTGAATGCCATTCACGCGCTCTCCCATCTGAGCTACGCCCCCGGTACTTATTTGTCCCGCCTCCGAACGGCACCGCGGCAAGCACGGAAACGTATCCCGTGCCCGAAAGTGTGTCAACGAGGCACTATGGCCGGCCACAACAGCCAACCGTGCTGATGAAGGGTGATCTTGTCGCGATGAATAACGAGTCGCTTCCCGACCCGGTTCCTGACCTCTCGACCGCCGATATTCTCTCCCAGTCCGAGTCTGCCAAGCCGCGGCGGGCCCGGAGACGGGTTTCCAAGAATCTCGGGGTGTACGATGCCGATCGGGATATCCTCGATCAGTATCTCTTCGAGGTGAGCAAGACTCCGCTGCTGACCCCGCCGCAGGAGACCGCGATTGCCCGCTTGGTTCAGGCGGGCGACGCCGAGGCCATGCAGGAGCTGATCAAGCGCAATCTCCGCTTCGTTATTTCTGTCGCCAAGAAATACCAGAACCGCGGCATGGGCCTGAGCGACCTGATCGGCGAAGGCAACCTCGGTCTGCTTACCGCGGCCCGGAAGTTCGATCCCGACCAGGGCGTCAAGTTCATCTCCTACGCGGTGTGGTGGATCCGGCAGTCGATCCTCGCGGCACTGGCCCGCCAGGGCCGCACCGTTCGAGTGCCGCTCAACCGCACCGCCGACCTGTCACGAATCACCCGCACTTCGGAAACGCTCCGGCAAGACCTCCGCCGGGAGCCCACCTACGAGGAGATCGCCGAGAAAACCGGTCTTGCCGTGGACGTGGTGCGCTCCCTGGCGGCGCTCAACACCAGCGACATCCGGCTGGACGCTCCGGTCGAGCACGAGACCGAGCGCTCCATGATCGACCGCTTCATCGCCGACGAGCAGGGAGATCCGGAAGAGAAGGCCATGGAGCACTTCCTCACCGAACAGGTGGACCATGCGCTGCGGTCGCTGGCGCCGCGCGACGCCAAGGTGCTCCGGCTCTACTTCGGCCTGGACGGGGGACGCGAGCATACGCTGGAGGAGATCGGCGGAATGCTGGGCGTCACTCGAGAGCGGGTGCGCCAGCTCCGCGACCGGGCGCTAAAGCGTTTGCGCGAGGGTGAGGTCGGGCGTGCGCTGGCGAGCTTTGCAGCCTAGCGCTTCCCCGCTTAATTGCAGCCGTGTCTCCCGCTACAACCTCAGGCCTCCCCGCCGCCTCCCAGGGCTTCATTGCGCATCTCGGCCGCCGCACCATCGAGGCGGGTCGCGCGCTGGCCGACGTGCGGACCTGGCTGCCGCTGCTGGCGAACCAGATGCGGCTGATAGGAGTGGATTCCGTCCCCATCGCTCTCTTCATCGCAGTCTTCACCGGCATCGTCCTTTCCCTCCTTTCCTCCTACATCTTCACCGGTACGGTTCCGCTCTATTTCGTAGGAGCACTGGTAGGTAAGACCATCATGATGGAATTGGGGCCGGTCCTGACCGGAATGGCCCTGGCCGGACGGGTAGGGGCGAGCATTGCCGCCGAGCTGGGAACCATGAAGGTGACGGAACAGGTGGATGCGCTGGAGACGCTGGCCTACGACCGCTATGCCTACCTGGTCGTGCCCCGGGTGCTGGCGGCCATCTTGATGTTCCCGGTGGTGACCGCCTTTGCCATGGGGGTGGGCGTCGCCTCCGGCTGGATCACCTCCATCAACCTGCTCGATCTCTCCACCCCCGACTTCTTCAAGGGGCTGAAGCTGTTCTACCGCTTCAAGGACATCTGGTTCGGGCTGGTCAAGAGCGCCAGCTTCGGCGGCGCCGTGGCCCTGATGGGATGCCTGCGCGGGCTGGCCGCTGAAGGAGGAGCCGAGGGAGTGGGACAGTCAACCACCCGCGCGGTGGTTCTGGGCTGTGAGGCTATTCTGGTGCTGGATGCGTTCTGGGCTCTGGTGCTTCTATGAGTCAGGCCGCCCTATGATCCTCCTTGAAAACGTCACCAAATCCTTCGGCTCCCGCCTCGTTTTGGACGGCGTGTCGCTCGAGGTGCCCGATGGTCAGAACACCGTGATCATCGGGGCGTCGGGAGCGGGGAAGAGCGTGACTCTCAAGCTGATCGTGGGGCTGATCGAGCCCGATGGAGGCCGGGTCTTGGTCGACGGAGAAGAGGTGCCGGAGCTTGACCGGGAGCAGTTGGCCGCCCTCCGGGGACGGATCGGCTATGTCTTCCAGTTTGCCGCGCTCTTGGACTCGATGACTGTGGCCCAGAACATAGCTCTGGGGCTGGTGCGCCGGGGCCATAGTCCGGCCGAGATCCAGTCCCGGGTGGAGGAGAGTCTCAAAGTGGTGGAGCTCAGCGGGACCGAGGACAAGATGCCGAGCGAGCTCTCCGGGGGCATGCGCAAGCGGGTGGGGATCGCGCGGGCGATCGCCCTCAAGCCCCGCTACATTCTATATGACGAACCCACTACCGGTCTCGACCCCATCACCGCCGCGGTGATGGACCAACTCATCATCCGGACGCGCGACCTCGGCGTCACCGGGCTCGTGGTCACTCACGACATGCGTAGCGCCTTCACAGTGGGCGACCGCATTGCGCTGTTATATCAGGGAAGCATCCGTCGTACCGGTTCGGTCGACGAGGTGCGAGCCTCGGATGATCCGGTAGT
>DASUVR010000185.1:0-4023 GCA_036378855.1 Gemmatimonadales bacterium
GGGGTAGATCTGGTATTCATCGGAGCATTTACTCAGTCAGCCCAGCTGGCTTACGCGCTGAGCAATTTCTTCCGGCAACGTGGGGCAGTCACCGTTCTCGGCGGCCCCCATGCCCGCTGTTACCCCGAAGATGCCAGCAAGTACTACGACTATGTTCTCGGCTTCACCGACCGTGAGACCATCTCGGAAATCTGCCGGGAATGTGCCCCGCATCGGCCGTCCGGGCGACACGTGGGAGCCGCGCGGCAGCCCCTGGAGCTGCCGATGCTGGAGGAACGGTGGAGGTTCGTGGAGTCCACCCTGAAGAAGGCGCCTACCATCAAGATGGTGCCGATGATCGGGAGCCTGGGGTGCCCCTACACCTGCAGCTTCTGCATCGATTCGACGGTGGATTATCAGCCGCTGGGGTTCGGCCGGCTGCGGGACGATCTCAAGTTCCTGTTGACGAAGATCAAGAACCCCATCGTCGGCTGGCACGATCCCAACTTCGGGGTCCGGTTCGACGACTATATGGAGGCAGTGGAGGCCGCCGTGCCGGACGGCCGGATCCGGCACATTGCGGAGAGCAGCCTGTCGCTCCTCTCGGAGAAGCATCTCCAGCGGCTCAGGAAGAACGGCTTCCGGGCCATTCTCCCGGGGATCGAGTCCTGGTACGATCTGGGGAACAAGTCCAAGACCCGCCGGACCGGGATGGACAAGGTGAAGCAGGTGTCCGAGCACGTGAACATGATTCTGCGCTACATCCCCTACATTCAGACGAATTTCGTGATGGGTCTCGACGGCGACATGGGGCCGGAGCCGTTCGAGCTGACCAAGAAGTTTATCGATCTGTCTCCCGGCGCCTTCCCGGCTTACTCACTGCTTTCCGCGTTCGGGCGAGCGGCGCCGATGAATCTGGAGTACCAGCGCGCGGGACGGGTTCTGCCCTTCCCGTTTCATTTTCTGAACAACAATCACGCGATGAACGTCCGGCCCAAGAATTACTCCTGGACCGAGTTCTACGATCATCTGGTGGACGTCACCAAGTACTCGTTCTCCTGGAAAGCCATCGCGCGGCGAATTCCCGCAACCGCCACGGCCATTCCGAAGTGGATGAATGTGGTGCGCGCCGTCTCGTCCGAGGGCTTCGGCCGCATCCGGTATCACAAGATGATCCGGGGCCTGCTCGACACCGATACGTCGGTGAGAAGTTATCTGGAGGGAGAAACCGACCGGCTGCCGGAGTTCTATGCCGCGCGAATTCGGAGGGAGCTGGGGCCGTTGTACGGGTACCTGCCGGAGGGCGCGATGTACCACGATCCCAACGCGTACCTGCACACCACCACCGAGCCTGCCCTCAACGCACCGGTGCAGCTCGGCGGACCGTTGATGAATTAGTAGCGCTCGGGCGGGTCCTCCACCCGGTACTGGTCACTGGCCCGGGTGCGCGCGCCGTCGCGGCTTTCGGCGGTCCCTCCGCCGCGAAACTCGAAGTGCTCCTCCGTCATCAACCGCTCACCCTGGGGAGTTGCCGCTGTGGCCAGGTGCCAGAGCAGCAGCTTCTGGCCCACCGTGGTTGCCGGGAGCCACACACCGGGCTGGAGGCTGGGATAGAGCGACGCGAACTCCGGCCGGAGCCGGGCCTCGCGGATGGTTCCCTGCAACATCGCGCCTCCTCTCGAATCCAGTGAGTGCGAGGGCGGGAAATCCCGAAACAATCTCGCAGGATGGCTCTAATGGTCGCCCAAATTGGCGACTGCGCAAGAGTCCAATGACCACAGGCTTCTCGCGGCTTGAGGAGAGCTACCCGGGGGAATAGGTTACCTGTCCTTCGGCGCCGTAGCCAAGTGGCAAGGCAGAGGTCTGCAAAGTGGCTGGCATGGTTTCTGTGCGAGTCTGCCTGAGTCCGTAACCGGTTGTATAAGACAGAGAAAGCCCCCGTCTGATGATGGGGGCTTTTCCGTGTGAGTCCGCGCCGGGATGCGCAATGCCGCGCCGGAGTGCCCACATGAGTGCCCACTAGGCAGTCATGGCGCTTGGATGGCGTAAATAAACCTCAGCGGTCGCTGGGCTTCGAGCCCCAGACCCGAGGGCCTTGGGCCTGAGTTGATACGCGATAGTAAGCGACCCATCTCCCGCCGGCCATTGCTTCCTCCTCATGAGGGCGTGTTGTCGTATGCACGAAACGAGCGTTGATGCAATTGATACGCCAGGAACGGGGGCGTGCTGCCGGTGGACTTCAAGGGCGTAACAGCACTTGGCCCTTATGTAGCCGTACGCCCCGGCCCCCCGGTAACGGGTTCTGGCGCGCCACTTCGGCTGTTAGTCAGAGCACCGAAAGAGACGTCAAGGCGACGCTAAAATGACACTACGCGAATATGGCCCTACAATGATCGCGCGCCCGCGCATCCGCTCCCCGCAAGGTCGAGCGCGGAGGCTCGACGCGAGGTCGTCTCCGCCTCCTCAACCGATTCCGCACTGATGGGTTGATCCGCTGGCGTGCTCGGGAATGATTCGAAGCGCCCCCACATCAGCTTCCCCACCAACCAGGCCAGCAGTCCACTGCCGATAGCCAGCATGTACCCACCGAGTCGCTGCTGGTCATTCAGTGCATAGTTGTTGCACAGGCGGATCGGCGAAATGAGATACAACCAGCCCAGCCGGAAGTAGGTTGCCACGAGCTCCGCTAGGAATACCCCGCGGACGATGAAGCCCATGCGGGGCCAGCTCATCGCGAACGGCAGGCCGATCAGGAGCGGGACGGTCAGGTACTTGGCGGCGGCCATCAGCGGATGACTCGTCGCCGCGTCGAGCGATCGCGGCAGCATCCAGAAGAGCGAGACCGCGGTCATCAGGGCCAGTCCGGCGATGCCGCTTCGGTTCCAGCGGTCCGCTCTCGCCCGGAGTCGCGCAGGGATCGCGAGGGAGAGCAGCCATCCCGCCGCCACCAGGAGCGGAAGCTGGACTAGCATCTGCGTGGTCATGGTCTCTTCGAGCCTGTGGCGGACCGGCGGCGCCAACAACACCAGAACGAGAAGCACGGCACAGCGCACAGGGAATGACCACCGCCTGCTCGTCACCGGCGGAGTTTCCGCAGGACAGTCTCCCGGATCCGATCCACGTCGCCCAGGTCGAAGATGTCCACCAGGCGCCCCTCGGGGTCCACGAGGTGAATCGCCGCGTTGTGCGTGTAGCCGCCGATTCCAACGGGAATGACGGTGACGCCGAATGCGGCCGTGAGCTGCTGCAGCCCGTGGGCGGTGCGCGGCCGTGCCGCCTGCCAGCCCTGGTCGCGGCTCCGGAAGCGTCCCAGATACGCCGCCAGTTGCGCCGGCGGGTCTCGCGTGGGGTCGAAGCTGATGCTCAGCAGTTGCACCCTGCCCTGGACGATCGGGCCGGCCAGTTGTCGTTCGAGCTGTGCGAAGTCGCCGCCGAGCACCGCGCAGAATGTCGGGCATCGGGTGTAGATGAAATCCACTAGCAGCCACTTGCCCCGAAGATCGGCGAGCGTGTATCGCGCACCGGACTGGTTCTCGAGGGTCACCGCCGGGAGATCGGCTGGCTGGCGGCGCACGGCGACACGGCGTGCCGTCTCGGTCGTGAACGCCTGAAACCCGTCTGTCGCAACCGCGAGCGCGACGCCACCGGCGAGTAGCAAGGCGCCGCTGGCCAGGCAGGTGCGCAAGACCGCCGTCCGGACGGCGTCGCTTCCGACCCTCATTTGCTTAGGAGCGGACGGGGCTCGGCGGGCGCCTTGAGCAGCCCGCGGGAAATCCGGATCGCGAACAGCAGCATCGCCGCGATCACCAACCCCGCTCCGATGGAGGCCACCCGGTCGTACGGCCTCCACTCCGCAAGATGGACCGCATAGCGCCTCGGCTCACTGGCGTGACCACCGGCAAGAAACATGAAGACAAACGTCAGGCCGCCGAGCAGGTACGTCACCAGGCCCAGCCTGTCGCCATCGCTACCGGTACGATCGGGGCGCTCGCCGATCAGGTGATACATGAAGGCCAGCAGCATGGGCAGCACCCCGAGCAGTAG
>DASUVR010000186.1:0-4360 GCA_036378855.1 Gemmatimonadales bacterium
CACACGGTTTGGGGAACAAGGAGATCGCGAGTGAGCTCGGCATCTCCACCCACACCGTCAAGTATCACCTGGCTTCGCTCTTGGCCAAGCTGGGAGTGCACACCCGTACCGAGGCTGTGACCATCGGTCTTCGTAAAGGGCTGGTGCCGTTATAGCCGCCGCGCACGACACCTGCAACCGGTGTCAGATCAGGGTCGCTGGAAGCCGGCTCGGTTGACCTGAACCTGGTCGAGGGCGACCACCTCCTTGTGCAAGTCCCAGGCAGCCTTGGCGATCAGCCCGAAGACCTTCTCGTTCGGTACCTGGATCGATTCACCCGTACGCCCCGCGTAGATGATGGCCGCCATGATCGCCACCGTATCGGTCGGATCCGTCATCATTGCCGCTCCTTGCCGTGAAATAGGTTTAGATCTTGACCATTGGCTACAGAACGCCGTGAACCTTACCGGTACCCTGCCGCCTGGAGCTGGAACAACTCGGAGTACAAACCTCGCTGCTCGAGCAACGCCTCATGCGTTCCCTGCTCCACCAACTCGCCGCCCTTGAGTACCAGAATCCGATCCGCCATCCGCACCGTAGAAAATCGATGCGAGATCAAGACGGCCATCCTTCCCTTAGTAAGCTCGGAAAACCGGAGGAATACCTCGTACTCGGCCCGGGCATCCAGAGCTGCGGTGGGCTCGTCCAGGATCAGGAGCTGCGCGTCCCGCATGTACGCCCGGGCCAGGGCGACCTTCTGCCACTCGCCGCCGGAGAGATCGACGCCGTTCTCGAACCGCTTGCCCAGCATCTGCTCGAATCCGCCGGCAACCCTCTGAACCACCGAGTCAGCCAGGCTCCGCTCGGCGGCGCTCTTGATCGCCGGCTGGTCTTCGATCCGACCGATGTTGCCCACCGCGATGTTTTCCTTCAGGAGAAAATCGTAGCGGACGAAGTCCTGGAAGATGACACCGATGTTGCGCCGGAGACTGTCGATGTCGTAGTCCCGGAGGTCCACCCCGTCCAGCAGGATGCGGCCCTCATCCGGGTCGTAGAGCCGGGCCAGCAGCTTGACCAGCGTCGTCTTGCCGGCCCCATTCTCCCCCACCAGCGCGATCCGCTCGCCCGGAGCCAGAGAGAAGTCGAGGTGCCGTACCGCCCATTGTTCCGCACCTGGATAGCGGAACCCGACACCCTCGAAGGCAAAGCCGGATCGAATGGGAGCCGGCACAGGCTTGGCGCCCGGGTTGCGCCGAATGCTGGGCTCGATCTCCAAGAACGAGAACAGGTCCTCGAGGTAGAGACTCTGCTCAAAGACCTGCGCCAGCGAGAGCAGCACCCGCTGGATCAGATCCCGGCTCTGGCGGAAGGATCCCGCGAGGAAAGTCAGCACGCCGATGGTGAAGAGGCCGGCTGGCGAGCGATGGCCGATCACCGTCAGATAGATGATGACGGCGTACGCCGCGTAATACCCAAGTGTCCCCACGATCGAGAGCAGGGTGGAGACGATGCTCCGGCGTACCGACAGCGCCTTGTTCGCCTCATAGAACTCCTGCGACAGCCGGTCGTATCGCCCTACCAGGAAATCCGAGAGCCCGAAGAGCTTGAGCTCTTTGGCCGAGATGTCGCTGGCGCCGATGTAGCGGAGATAGTCGAGGGTGCGGCGCTCGGGAGTCCAGGAGAAGAGCAGTGAATAGCCCAGCGAGGCGAAGTGGGTCTCGCCCAGCAGCGAGGGCAGCACCGCCACCACCAATAGCACCAGGAGCCAGGGGACATACACCGCCAGCGCGACGCTGAGCGAGACCAGGGTGATCAGGTCCTGCAGCGTCGCCAGCAGCATGGTAAAGAGCCCGATCCGTCCCACCGTCTGCCGCCGGGCCCGCTCCAGCTTATCGTAGATCTCCGCGTTCTCGAACTGCTCCAGATCGAGAGTGGCCGCGTGCTGCATCAGCTGGACGCTGGTACGATTGGCGAAGAGGTCCCCCAGCAGGCTTTCCAATAGTGCCGAGATCCGGCTCAGCCCCTCGCCGACCAGGGCGATCACCAGCTCGATCCCGATGAGGAGGCCGAGCCGGGACCAGGGGATTGGTCCGCCGCTCTGGTGCAGATTGATGGCGTGGACCACTCCGTCCACGATGAGCTTTCCAATCCAGAGCACCGCCAGCGGCACCGCCGAGCGGGCGACCCGGAGCAGCAGAATCCCGACCACGTAGCGGGGCTCGGTCTCCCACACCATCCGGAGCAGCTTGGGCAGGTGCCTCAGCGCCTGGAGCCGTTCCCGCCAGCCGACGTCGGGCGCCGGTGCGTGGCGGCCCCGGCCGTTTCCTCTTATAACGGGGTGCTGCAGGGGGAGGGACATCTCCTAAAGGTAAGAGGTGAGAGGTAGGAAATGAGAGGTAAGGTAAGGTGCCCCATCGCTTCGCTCGGGATGAGGTGTCTTGTACCCCACTTACCTCTTACCTCCCGCCGAGTACTTTATCGCGACACCCTCACATCCGGAGACGCCATGGCAGTGAATGCAGCTGCGGTACGGACCGGAAGGCGGACCCGCCGCTTCTACGTTGGCATGGCAATAGCCATCGCAATCACCGTGTTCGCCGGGTTCTCCCGCAGCTATTTCCTCAAGGCGTGGTACGGCACGCCCGAGCTGAGCCGCCTGCTCCACGTACATGGCCTGGTGTTCACCACCTGGGTGCTGTTCTTCCTGGCCCAGACGACGCTCGTCGCAAGCGGCAAGACCTACCTCCACCGGCGGATGGGGATTGGCGGTGCGGTGCTGGCGGCACTGGTCCTGATCGTGGGCACCACGGTCGCGATCATGCGGGTCAAGAGTGGGAAGGCGTCGCCCATTCCCGGCGTCCCAGCACTCGCCTTCCTCGCGATCCCGCTGTTCGACATGATAGTGTTCGCAATCCTGGTGGGCACAGCGCTGTACTTCCGCCGCCGGCTGGAGGCGCACAAGCGGCTCATGACTCTGGCGATGATCTCGCTCCTGGCTGCCCCTATCGCACGGCTCCATTTTCCGCTCCTGCCGCCGGGCCCGCCGACATTCTTTGGCCTGGCCGACCTCTTCATCGTAGCGCTGCTGGTCTACGACCTCGTCACCCGCCGGAAGGTCCATCCCGCAACCGTGTGGGGCGGGCTCCTGGTGGTCGCGTCGCAGCCTCTCCGTCTGGTCATCGCGGGAACGCCGGCGTGGATGGCGTTTGCCGGTTGGCTGACGCGATAGGGCGTTCCGGCAGTCGTGAGGGCGGGCGGTCGGGTAGAGGGGCTGTCAGCCCTTTGCTGCGTTCTGGGAAGGCTCTGAGCGAAGCGAATAGCCTGCCCTGAGCCTGCCGACGGGATGTACTCGCCTCAGGCAGCTTCTTCGCTGCGCTCAGATGACACGGGTGACCGCCTGACCGCATGACCGCCCGCCTTACCGCCCTACTACCTCCTCGCCTACTATTCCCCTCATGCCATCGCCCGAAAAAATCGCCTACATCACCGGTGCCACGCAGGGCATCGGCCGAGCCACCGCGCTGGCATTGGGCCGAGCCGGCTATGCGGTCGGGCTGGTTGCCCGCACCGAGTCGGATGTGGATGATCTGGCCAACGAGCTGTCCCGCGAGGGCATAGAAGCTGCAGGTGCGGCTGCGGACGTGGGCAACCCGGACCAGGCGCAGCGAGCGGTGGACGACCTGACTCGCGCGCTGGGCAATGCCGATGTGCTGGTGAACAATGCCGGGGTGCTCATCGCCAAGCCGTTCGAGCAACTGACGTTGGAGGAGTGGGACGCCACCATGGGCACCAACGTCCGAAGCCTCTTTTTGATGACCCGGGCAGTGCTCCCCGCCATGCGGCGGCAAAAGCGGGGCGTCATCGTCAACGTGGCCAGCCTCGCAGGACGAAACGGTTTCGTCGGCGGCACTGCGTATACCGCATCGAAGCACGCGGTCCTGGGATTCAGCCGCTCGCTCATGCTGGAGACCCGGAAGGAGAACATCCGGGTCATCGCCATCTGTCCCGGTTCGGTCGACACCGGTCTCATCCGGGACCAGTCGATGTTGAAGTCCGACCCCCTGCGTATTCTGAAGCCCGCGGATGTAGCTGAGACCATCGTGCATGCGATCAATCTTCCCGAGCGCGCCCTGGTGAGCGAGCTGGACATCCGGCCGACGAATCCGTGAGGGCGGGCGGACGAGAGGACGGGCGATCAGGCGGCCAGGTGGCCGGGCCGTCGGTGCGGGTCTCCGGCTGCATTTGCCGCCATACCGAGTTCGCCGATCTTCTGCCTCGTGCCCGGGCTAAAGGGTGGAGCCTGGAGGAGCTGATGCAACAGACTGGTTGCGGCGCACAGTGCGGCTTGTGCCGGCCATATCTTCGCCGCATGCTCCGCACC
>DASUVR010000187.1:0-8898 GCA_036378855.1 Gemmatimonadales bacterium
CTGCCGATCGGACTCGCTCTGCGTACCGCAGCCTGACCCCGACCCAGGGATCCGTCGACTCATGATTACTGTCAATCTCAAACCGGGCCAGCGGCGGAAGCGCGCCGGCAATCCCTTGAAGGGACTGCTGGACAATCTGAGCGTCTTCAAGGAGCTGAGCGCCAAGGTCAAGGACCCGCTTCTTATGGGCGCCGTGGGTGCCTGGGTCCTGGTGATCGCAATGCTGGGCCTGCTCTACCTCAACAATCTCCGCCAACTCTACGTGCTGGAGCCCCGCCTGGAGCAGGCCCGGTCCGAGAACCGGCGGTTCAAGGCATTTCTGGCCGACAAGCGGCGGCAGGAGAAGATCCGCGACTCGCTGCTGGCACAAATCACCGTGATCAAGAGCGTCGATGGCGACCGCTACATCTGGCCCCATCTGCTCGACGAGATCACCAAGGCCTTGCCGGCTTACACCTGGCTGACAGACCTGGGCGTGTCCGCTCCGGCGGCCGGCTCGGGTGCGGCGCAGAACAAGCCGGCCGGCGCAAAGGCAGATTCTGTTCCGGCCGGCCCGCCGCCGGCGCTCACCTTCCAGATCAATGGCCGAACCATCGACATCCAGGCCTACACTCGTTTCCTGCGGCAGCTGGAAGCGTCGCCCTGGATCATGGACGTCACCCCGGTCTCCGCCATGACGGTCGTGGAAAAGGAACGCCCGGTGACGGCGTTCACCATACGGGCCTCCTATAACCGAGCCGATTCTGCCTACATCCGCACGGCTCCCTTCAGCCAGTCGGTGAGGTAACCATGGAGCTCTCCGGACAGAAGGGAACACCGCTGCTCGCCCTGCTGCTCGCGCTGCTGGTGGGATATATCGGCTACACCGGCGCGGTCATCGAAGCAGTCGGGGTCAAAGGGCTTGCCGGTACCCGCGAGCGGATTGTGGCAATGCGGGACACCATCACCAAGTTCGAGGCGGCCACTGATAGCGCTAAGAAGGAATTGGCCCGGGGTACGGTAGCCGACGTGAGAAAGCGGCTGGAAACGTATCGGGCCAGCCTGGTGATGCTGCGCCGGCTGGTACCGGAGCGGAATGAAGTTCCCAATCTGCTGGACGACATCTCGACTCGCGGCAAGATCCGCGGAGTCACGCTGTCGCAAGTGGTCCCTCAGCCGGTTGAGGCTGGGCCCGCTCCTTTCGACACCTACAAGTACAACATGTCCGTGATCGGCCGCTACGATCAGATCGGCCAGTTCCTGGCCGACGTGGCCAGCCTGCAGCGGATCATCGTGCCATATGACGTCACCGTGGCCGCCGCCAACAGCAGCGCTGCCAAGGTACTGGGTGACAGCACCGACGCACTGCTGGAAGCCAAGTTCCAGGTTCGGACCTACGTGAAATCCCCCAGCTCGGAAGGAGAGGCCAGTGGCTCGTAACGCCTTCGCGCTCGCTCTCCTCACCGCCCTGGCGCTGGGGGGGTGCTCCACTATCAAGGGAGCGCTCAACGGAGATAAGGAAGAGAAAGCCGCCCAGGCCAAGCTGGTGGCGCTTCGCGCCCGGACCGACAGCCTGAGGAAGGCGCGCCGGATTGCCGACTCGCTGGCCGTAATACGCCATGCCGCTTGCGTCGACTCGGTGCGCGCCGACCTGTCGAAGCCGGTGGCGGTCAAGAAAACGAAGAGCGCCAAACGGAAGAAGGCGCCGGTCCCATCGCCTGAACTGATCGCTACTCAGGCCCAGCAGGTCTGCGAGCAGATGGAAGGTGCGCCTCAAGGCACGCTGGCTGCCGATCAGCCGCAACCGGCCGTCTCGAGCGACACCGTCAAGCTCAAGCATAGGGCCGACACTGCCCTGGCTATGCACCCGGCGACCCCGGCGCCGGCCGCAGCGCCTGTTGCATCCGCCACGCCTGCTCCTGTAGCTGGGGAGCCCGCACTGCTGCCCGGCCAAGCGGCTCAGCCTGCCACGCCTCCGTCCGCTCTCAGTCCGGTGGTTGATTCCGCCAGAACCGATGCTGGGACTCAGGATTCGGCTCAGAAAGCAAAGGACCTGGAGTTGTCCCGGGAGACCTTCGCCTACTCCGGCGCGGCCCGAGACCCGTTCAACTCGCTCCTCAACATGGCCAAGAACGGCCCGGAACTGGCCGACCTGCAGCTGGTGGGCATCTACCAGAATTTGCGGGCGCCCAGCGGAAGCATCGCGGTGTTCCGGGAGAAGGACGGAGGCAAGCGTCACAAGCTCCGTGCCGGTGACCAGGTCGGCCGCTCGCGCCTGGTGCAGATCCGTGAACGGGACGTGGTATTCACCATTGAGGACTTCGGCTTTGAACGTCAGGAAACCCTTTCTCTCCGGAAGCAGGAGGACGTAGCCCCATGACCCGAGTCTATCGCCTGATGGTCGCCACCGCCGCGATCTTCGGAGTGACCTCCGCGGCGCGCGCGGATGGCCCCGCGAGCGGAGAGGTCACGGGCGTCAGCGTCCAGCCCTCACCCGGACGCGCCGACGTCATCGTCAACGTTCGCGGAGCGGTCGAAGTCCGCGACTTCATGCTGCAGAACCCCAACCGGTTGGTGCTCGACGTGGTCGGCGCCAAGCTCAAGGGGAATTCCAGCGGCATCTATGATGGAGTGAAGCGGGGTGGGGTGCTGAACCTCCGCTACTCACAGTTCGCACCCGATGTGGTTCGGATCGTGATGGATCTGGATCGGACCATGGACTACCACGTTGAGCGCCTCGCCGACGCCATCCGGGTCTCGTTTGGCACCGACGAGTCGTTCCTGGCCTGGTCGTCCAACGATCCGCAACAGCGGAAGGCCATCACCGCCAAGACTACCACTCGCCTGCAGCCGGAAGTGCAGCTGCCGGCCAGCCGCCTGGTCCGCACCACTGCGGCGGAAGAGCCGCGGATCACCGTGGTCTGGGACCGCGCCAGCATCGCCGACGTAGTGGCCGGCTTCGCTGCCTTCAGCGGGCGCACCATCATCCTGGGTAAGGACATCAAGGGCGAGGTCTCGGCCGAAATTCGGAACCAGCCCTGGCCCCAGGCGTTCCAGGCAGTTCTGGCCGCGCAGGGACTCTCCGCTCAGGAAATGGCGGGCGGCATCATTCGGGTAGACAACCCCTCGGCCCTGGCCTCGCTCGACTCGCTCGAGCCGCTGGAGACCAGCGTGGTACGGATCAACTATGCCAAGGCCAAGGAGCTGACCAAGAGCATCGAGGGCAGCCTGACCAAGGGCCGCGGCAAGGTCATAGCCGACGACAATTCCAACTCGCTCATCCTCACGGATACCCGAAGCCGGATTGGCCAGCTCACCGAGTTCGTCCGGGGACTGGACGTACGCACTCCACAGGTCTCCATCAAGGCCAAGCTGGTCTTCGTAGACCGGACCGACATCGAGGAGCTGGGCATCAAGTACGACCTGGGTAACCAGAACCAGTTCTTCAATAAGGTGGTCCAGCGCTGTTGCGATCCGTCCACCGGCGAGCTCTACAAGCCGGAGGTCAATGTGGTCGACCTCGGCGGCAACGCGCTGTCCGGAATCGGAAACGCCAACGGAGTTGTCACTGGATCGGCGATCGACCTGGTGTTCTCCACGGCGCTGGGTGGTTTCTCCCTCACCTCGTTCCTCAGCGCGGTGGAGCGGGCCGACCTGTCCGATATCCAGGCCGAGCCGGTCATCACTACCCTGGACAACCGGAAGGCCGACATCCTGGTTGGTGAGGAAACGCCGGTACGCGTCATCGACGCCAGCTCCGCCGGCGATGCCAAGGCGAGCGTCATCTTCAAGGAGACCGGTATCCGGCTGACGGTGACGCCGCACGTCACCAGCAACCGTCAGATCGCCATGGAGCTGCACACCGAGCGGTCATCGATCCAGCCCCTCGCTGCCACTGACCTGGGCTTCATCTTCCAGACCCAGCGGGCCGAGAACCAGCTCCTGGTCAACGACGGCGAAACCGCGGTCATCGGCGGCCTTACCGTCACTCAGGTGACCAACACCCGAAGTGGCATACCGCTGCTCTCCGGGTTGCCGATCATCGGGAAGCTGTTCAGCTTCAGCTCCAACAACGAAAACCGGCGAGACCTGATCATCCTGGTCACGCCCCGGATTATCGACGACAACATCGCTCCTGAGTGAGCCCAGAGCAGGAATATGAGGTCCATTTACGACGAGCCCGGCGCCCGCCGGGCTCGTTCGTTATCATAGGGAGATCTCGGACCTCAACCCGGAAGCTGGTGCAATGCTTCGATTCACCACCGCAGGGGAATCGCATGGCAAGGCGCTCGTCACTATCGTCGAGGGTCTGCCCGCGGGCCTTCCGGTATCAGCGGAGTGGGTCGACCGGGAACTTGCGCGCAGAATGCAGGGCTACGGCCGGGGCGCCCGGATGAAAATCGAGCGCGACCAGATCGAGTGGCTGGCCGGACTCCGAGCCGGAGAAACTCTGGGCTCGCCGGTCGCTATGCTGATTCCCAACCGCGATTGGACCAATTGGGAGGACGTGATGGCGGCTGAGCCTGCCGATCACATCGGGGAGCTGCGTCGCCGCAGGGTAACCCGTCCCCGGCCGGGCCATGCTGATCTGGCCGGAGTGCTCAAGTATGATCGGCTGGACGGGCGGGACATCCTGGAACGGGCCAGTGCCCGAGAGACCACAGCCCGGGTCGCGGCAGGTGCTCTGGCCAAGCGGCTGCTGGACGAGTTCGGGATCGAAATTGGGAGTCACGTTGTTTCCCTGGGCGGGATCGAGGTTCCCCGGGCAGAGCTGCCGGTCCCCCTCAACCCGGCGTCTGACCGCTCGGAGATCCGGGTGCTCGATCCCGCGGTCGAAGCCCGGATCGTCAGCCGGATCGACACAGCCAAGAAGGCAGGCGACACTCTTGGTGGTGAGGTGGAAGTCATCGCCCGGGGAGTGGTGGTCGGCTTGGGCAGTCACGTCGCCTGGGACCGGAAGCTCGACGGACGGCTGGCCGGGATCATGATGTCCATCCCCGCGGTCAAAGGCGTTGAGATCGGGATGGGTTTCGAGGCGGCCCGCCGGCCAGGCTCCGAGGTGCATGATCCTATAGAAAGCGGACAGCCCGACAGACGGACGGACGGACTGGATCCCAAAGGAGGGTTCCGGAGACCTACCAACAACGCCGGGGGGCTGGAGGGCGGGATCACAAATGGGGAACCGGTTGTTGTTAAGGTGGCAATGAAGCCGATCTCCACCCTGATGTCCCCCCTTGCCACAGTGGATCTCGCATCAGGGCAGCCGGCCAAAGCGGTGAGCGAGCGCTCGGATGTCACGGCAGTTCCGGCAATGGGAGTGATCGCCGAAGCGGTGATGGCGCTGGTGCTGGCCGATGCCATGCTGGAGAAGTTCGGGGGCGACTCTCTGACCGAGATGCGCCGGAACTATGACGGCTACGTGGCCGCGCTGGGTTCTCGCTGGCTCGAGCGGAGTCAGGCGAGGGAGGGCTGATGCCCCGCCACATCATCCTGGTGGGATTGCCCGGAGCCGGCAAGAGCACCGTCGGCAAGCTGGTGGCGGAGGCATTGAACACCTTCGTCATCGACATCGACGCGCTGCTCGTACGGGAGATGGGGATGCCGGTGAGTCAGATCATCGGCATGGTGGGGGAGCCTCGCTTCCGGGAGATGGAGCGGGACGCGGTCAAGGCGGCACAGGCCAGGGATCCCTGCGTGATCGTCCCCGGTGGGGGTTGGGCGGCACAGCCCGGACAGCTGGATGGGGCCAAGCAGACTGCCCTGGTGGTCTACCTGAGAAGCCTGCCGCCCACAGCCGTGAAACGCGTTGAACAGGGTGAGGCCCGCCCTTTGCTGGCGGGGGTGGACCCGGGGCAACGGATGCAAGCGCTTTTCGCGGAGCGGGAGCCGTTTTACAAGCAGGCGCACCATCAGATAAACACGGAAAACACCCCGGCAGAGGCGGTCGCGGCAGAGGTTATGGCCCTGGCAAGACAGCACGGAGGCTGGTTCGCCCGATCGGGGCCCTGAAGACCTGGTTCTTGCATTTGGCCCGGAGGTGCGGGTTTCTTGCTACCTGCCGGCTTGATGGTTGAGTGAGTCGGATACTTACACTGGAGTCTATGGCAACGAGAACGCGAAGGACGGGAAAGACCGGAAGATCCGGGCGCACGGGACGGAGAGCCCCTGAGCAGAGTGCCGGCTCAGCCAAGGCTTCAGCCCCAGCTACGCCCGCGCGCACCCCGAAGGTGAGTCGCGCCAAGAACAACGGCGCGCGCATTCGAGGGGACGGCCGTCCTGCGCTCGTTATTGTCGAATCGCCCACTAAGGCCAAGACCATCGGTAAGTACCTCGGCTCCGGCTACGACGTAAAGGCCACCGTGGGGCACCTCCGGGATCTGCCAACCCGTGAGCTCGGCGTCGACGTGGAGAACGGGTTCGAGCCCAAGTACGTCACCATCAAAGGCAAGACCAAGACACTGGCCGAGCTGAAGAAGGCGGCCAAGGCTGCGTCTGCCATTTATCTGGCCACTGACCCGGACCGCGAGGGAGAGGCCATCGCGTGGCACGTGGCCGAACAGATCCGGCAGGGCCTGCCCGCTTCCATTCGTACTCACCGCATACTGTTCCATGAGATCACCAAGGAGGCCATTCAGGAGGCGCTCCGGGATCCGGGTAAAATCGACGATCGCAAAGTGGATGCGCAGCAAGCCCGCCGCATTCTCGATCGCCTGGTGGGCTACAAGGCCAGTCCCATTCTCTGGCACAGCATCAAGACCGGGCTTTCGGCCGGCCGGGTCCAGACCGTCGCGCTTCGGCTGATCGTCGAGCGGGAGCGGGAAATCCGCGCCTTCAAGCCCCAGGAGTACTGGACCATCGAAGCGCTCTGCGCCAAGGATGGGCAAACTTTCGAAGCCGCCCTGGCCAAGGTCGGGGGCCATAAGCCGCAGCTCCACACTGAGGCCGATGCCCGAGCCGTGGTAGACGCCGTCAGGCCTCGGCCATTCGTCGTCACCAAGGTCGAGAAGCGCAACCGTAAGAAGAACCCCGCGGCGCCGTTTACCACCAGCACGCTGCAGCAGGAGGCCGCCAAGAAGCTGGGCTTCAGCTCCCGCCGCACCATGCGGGCCGCGCAGGATCTCTACGAAGGCATGGATGTCGGCGAAGACGGGCCGGTCGGTCTCATCACCTACATGCGGACGGATTCGCCCCAGGTATCAGAGACGGCCATTGCCTCGGTCAGAGGCTTCATCAAGAAGAACTACGCCAAGTCGTACCTGCCTGAAGAAGCCAACATCTACAACCCGAAGAAGAATGCTCGGGTGCAGGGAGCCCACGAGGCCATTCGGCCCACCGACGTCGGCCGGAGGCCGGAGCAGATTCAGCAGCATCTCGAGCCGGACCAATACCGCCTGTACCAGCTGATCTGGCAGCGCTTCGTGGCCTCGCAGATGACGCCGGCCGTCTACGACATGACCGTCGTGGAATTCGATCTAGGCGAGTACCTGTTCCGGGCAACCGGGTCGGTACTTCTGTTCGACGGTTATCACGTCATCTACACCGAGGGCCGGGAAAAAGAGGAAGGCAAGACCATGGATGATCTCCCGCCCATTCCGCCGCTGGCGGTGGGAGACCAGGTCGAGGTCCGGGAGATCACGCCCAATCAGCACTTCACCGAGCCGCCACCGCGCTTCTCGGAGGCCAGTCTGGTCAAGGAGCTGGAGCGGCTCGGCATCGGACGGCCCTCCACCTACAGCGCCATCATCTCAACGCTCTCGGCCCGGGAGTATGTAAAGGTAGATCAGAGACGCTTCTTCCCCACTGAGCTGGGCGAGACGGTGGAGAAGATCATGGTCGGCAAGTTCCCCGGAATCTTCAATGTCGAGTTCACCTCCGAAATGGAAGACGAGCTGGACCGCATCGAAGACGGCGAACTGGGGTGGCAGCGGGTTCTCCAGGCCTTCTATGGACCGTTTACCAAAGCCCTCAATGCGGTCGACATGAAGGCGCTGGTGGCCGATGCCCACGGACTCAACCCTGAGGAGTTGGCCAAGGAGCGTTGTCCCAAGTGCGGCAGCCAGATCGAGCTGCGAACCGGCCGCTTCGGTCCTTACCTGGCTTGCCTCAAGTACAAAGACACCTGCGACTATGTGAAGTCGCTGAAGAAGGTGAAGGTTCCGGACCGGCCCAGCGATGAAAAGTGTCATCTCTGTGGCTCGGCCATGGTGATCAAAACCGGGCGGTTCGGCGAATTCCTTGCCTGCACCACCTACCCGAACTGCAAGGGTACCCGCTCTATTCCCATGGGACTCAAGTGTCCCAAGTGCCCCACCGGCGATCTCACCGAGCGGCGCACCAAGCGGGGCAAGTCGTTCTGGGGCTGCCTGCGCTATCCGGAGTGTGACTTCTCCACCTGGAATCGACCGGTTCCAGAAACCTGTCCTTCCTGCGGCTGGTTGGGCATGGAGAAGAAGATCAGCAAGGCTGAGGGCGAAACCCGGAAGTGCCTCAAGTGTGGCCACCAGCTGGTGGTGGCCGAGCCCGAAGAGGTCGCTCTGGGGTGACGATCACTCCCCGGGCAGACGTCACCGTGGTCGGCGGAGGCCTCGCCGGCTCGGAGGCGGCCTGGGCGCTCGCTGGACGAGGGTTTCAGGTAACCTTGTATGAGATGCGGCCGGGCATCCGGACCGCCGCCCACCAGACCGATCGTCTGGCAGAGATTGTCTGCAGCAATTCCTTCAAATCGGTTGACCTTACCAACGCCCACGGTCTGCTCAAGGCGGAGCTTCGAGCGCTGGGCAGTGTTCTCCTTCCCGTCGCGGATGATGTTCGGGTGCCTGGAGGGACCGCCCTGGTGGTGGACCGCCAGCGGTTCTCAGAAGAGGTGCACCGCCGGCTGACCGATCATCCCAACATCAGCCTGGTGCGCCGGGAGACTAC
>DASUVR010000188.1:0-2387 GCA_036378855.1 Gemmatimonadales bacterium
GTACAACGGCCCCTTGTACCCGGCCTTCCCGGAGACGGGCCAGTCCATCATTTGCCTGGCTCAGCGGGAGGGGTTCGGCAGATACCTTAAGGGGAAACTGCGCGGCCAACTTGAAGAACTCCTCACCGTCCCGTCGGGTCAGATTGGCCACCGACCGAAGGACGCGCTCTCCCCAAAGAACTTTATACGGAAATGCCGGGATCGGGCTCATGTGAATTCCGGCGCAGACGACCGTGCCGGCTTTTCTCACCGCGCGTAGAGCCGCGGGGACCAGTCTGCCCACTGGGGCAAAGATGATTGCGGCGTCCAACGGTTCCGGTGGAGTCTCGGTAGAGTCCCCGGCCCAGGAGACTCCCAGCTGGCGGGCGAATGTCTGTCCAGCTTCGTCGCCCGCTCGGGTGAAGGCAAAGACGCTCCGACCCTGATGCACGGCAACCTGGGCGATCAAATGGGCGGCCGCGCCGAAGCCGTACAGTCCCACCCGCTGCGCATCGCCCGCGGCCCGGAGCGACCGGTAGCCAATCAGACCAGCGCAGAGCAGCGGCGCCGCCTCGATGTGGCTATAGCTCTCCGGCAGGGGAAAACAATACCGCGCATCGGCCACGGTGTACTCGGCGTATCCACCGTCGATCTGGTAGCCGGTGAACCGGGCCTTGTCGCAGAGGTTCTCCTGATCTGAGCGGCAAAAGCGGCATACCCCGCAGGTCCATCCCAGCCAGGGCACGCCGATGCGGTCGCCTTCAGCGAACCGGTTGACGCCCGAGCCCAGGGCAGCGACGGTACCGACGATTTCATGACCGAGCACCAGGGGAAGCTTGGGGTGGGGAAGCTCGCCGTCCGTTACGTGGAGATCGGTGCGGCAGATGCCACACGCCCGCACCCGGATCAAGATTTCGCCGAGTTTGGGATCAGGGGTCGGAATTCGAGCAGGTTGCAGCGCCTCCCCTGGCCGGGGGAGCACCATAGCGGCACCAGCCATACTCCAATTTAGCGCGCCTTGATCTGCATCCTCCGCTGGATTTTCCGCTCCCGTCCCCGGCCATCGACGACGGACAGCTCAATGTTGTACGCGCCAGGCTTCAGGTTGCGGAGCTCGACTTCCCGCTCCCGCCGGGTGGCCACGCCGTCCACTTCATCCTTGAAATTGACCATCAGCGTCTTTGGCTTCGCCGAGCCTTTCTTCGCCACTCGCTGCTGGGTGATCTGCAGTCGGCCGCGGTAGGCCGAGCCTGAAGGCAACCCACACACGTCGTATCGCACCTCGAGATCCGATCCAGCGGCAGCAGCGCCAACTGGCTCCATGAGCACCAAAAATCTGGGCGTCTTGGCCTTCTTGGACCCGGATGAGCCGGTCTCGAGTGCCGTGGCGCAGAGGGAGCGTCCGCTGCCGGTGGCGCTCAAGGTGTAGCCGCCTACCAGTGTGAGGGCTGCGGCTCCGCCGATCATGCCGATGACGCGCGGGTGCCGCTTGCCCTGTCGCCAGAGCTCTGCTCCGTTACGCTTGCCGCTCGACCACAGCTCTGTTCCGTAACGCCTGCCGCTCCGCCACACGTCGGCACCCTGGCGCCGAACCCGGTTCCAGGTATCGCGCATGGCGAGCTGCATTCCATTGGGCTGGAACCGGCGCTTGAAGGGGCGCGAGATCTCGGGCTCGGGAATTTTCAAAAAGGGTTGGGTCATGACGGTCCACCTCGGAAGTCCGGGTTGGAAAACTTGCCGGTAAGGCAGCCCCACAGTGCAAGGATCGTGTAAGTAACCCTGCCCGCCGCGGGCTCTGGCCGACGCGTTCGTCAATCCGTTCACGACCAACCAGATGCATCGTCTGAATCGTGATTTCGCCGGCGGGTCAGAGCTGAACTGGAAGAGATTTCGCCGCTCGATGGTGCAACGGGCGGCATCTTCGTGATACTACTTGCAGCGCCGACAGGAGCTTAGTGCGGTCCGATGCGAAGGCTTCTGGTCGCGATGTAGATCTCGCGGAGGAAGCTCACCAGGCCGGCGAACAGGGCCAGCATTGACCCGGTGAATATGAGGCTGATCGGAATGGCCACATTGGTTTCCAGGAACGCGGCCGTGAACAGCGCGATGATCACCGCACAGATGAGAAGGGCGCATACGGTGCACAGGCTGATGGCTGTATTGATCAGCCGGGCCCGGTGAGAAAGCAGGCGGAGCTCACCATGGATTGGGTCCTGACCCACCGGCACAGCCGTCACCAGCCTCTCCTCCAACACGCGGGCCCGGTCGATGATCCGGCTGAGCCGATTGGTGAGCACGCCCAGCAGCCCGCTGACTCCGCTGAGCAGAAACACCGGGGCGACGGCCAGCTGGATGACGTGCCCGAGGGCCGCGACCTGTGACTCGGTTTGCATTGGAGGATCAAGCCG
>DASUVR010000189.1:0-12095 GCA_036378855.1 Gemmatimonadales bacterium
AGCCGACTCGCTCCGTCCACCATCGCCGCCTCCTCCAGCTCGGCAGGCAGCTGGCGGAAGAAGCCCACCAGGAGCCACACCGTGAGCGGCATGGCAAAGGTGAAGTACGGCAGAATCAGACCGGGATAGGTGTTGATAAGCCTGAGGGAACGGAGCAGCATGTACAGTGGCGAGACCACCGAGATCTGGGGAAACATCCCCACCGCCAGGATGAACCCGAGCAGCGCCAGCTTGCCCCGGAACTGCAGCCGCGCCAGCGCGTAGGCGCAGAGCGAGCCCACAGCGACACAAAAGGCCGTAGTTGACCCGGCCACGATGAGGGAGTTTCGGATCGGAACCCAGAAGTTCCGCTGGGTGAACAGCGCCCGATAGTGATCCAGCACCAGGTGCCCGGGCACGAGCGAAGGGCCCTGAAACAGCCTGGCTTCGGGAGTGAACGACGCCAGGATTGCCCAATAGAAGGGGAAGGCGCTCGCCACCACCAGGAAGGTCAGCGCCAGCATCGGCCACCACTTCTTCTCGGTCACCGGCGCGCTCCGGTCAGGTCCGCGCCGAGAAACCGGACGTATATCATCGCCAGCGCGAAGGTCACCAGGAACACGATGACCGACAGCGCCGAGCCATAGCCGAACTGCAGGTTCTGCAGCAGCGAGTTGAAGGTGTAGAGCGCGATGGGCTCGGTAGAGGTGCCCGGTCCGCCGCCGGTGAGGGCATACACCAGGTCGAACACCCGGAAGGCGTCGAGGGTGCGGAAGATGAGGGCGACCAGAATCGCCGGCTTGAGCAGAGGAAGGGTCACGTAGCGGAACTGGCGCCAGGCGCTGGCGCCGTCGATCCGGGCGGCCTCGTACAGCGAGCTGTCTATGTTCTGCAACCCGGCAAGCAACAGCAGAGCCACGAACGGAGTGGTCTTCCAGACGTCGGCCAGAATGATCGGAACCCAGGCGGTGGCCGCCTGGATGAACCAGACGATCGGCTCCCGGATAAAGCCCAGGCTGACCAGTCCGGCGTTCACGATTCCGGTCTGGCCCTCGAACATGAACCGCCAGAGGAGCGCCGACACGACGGTGGGGATGGCCCAGGGCACCAGCACGGCCGCGCGAACCAGGCCTCGTCCCTTGAACGCGCGGTTGAGTGCCAGCGCCAGCCAGAGACCGATCACCAGCTCCAGGCTGACGCTGGTGACCGCAAAGAAGAGCGTGTGTCCCAGCGCGCCGATGAACCGCGGGTCCTGCACCGCGTCCACATAGTTGGTCAGTCCGATGAAGGGGCGCCCCAGCCAGGGCAT
Organism: Gemmatimonadales bacterium; assembly: GCA_036378855.1. GTDB lineage: Bacteria > Gemmatimonadota > Gemmatimonadetes > Gemmatimonadales > GWC2-71-9 > CAVVWJ01. The sequence continues at coordinate 1,289 of DASUVR010000189.1, forward strand.
CCGGAGATCGTGCAGATGCAGCGACTCCCAGAAAGTCCACACCAGAGGAAAGAGCGCGATCAGGAGGATGGTCAGCAGAGCCGGCAGAACCAGCCCCCAGGCCAGCCGCGCCTCTTGCGCCTCCACGCCGCGGACCGAGTCAGCGCTGGGCAGTGGCTACTCCGGTGCCAAGGCCGACTCGATTGAGCAGCTGCTGCATGTCGGATTGGGCCCGCGCCAGCGCGGCCTCCGGGCTGGTTTGCCGGGTCAGCGCGCGGTGCAGGTTGATCTGGAGAATTTCGGAGAGCTGGTTGTATACCGGCGTGACCGGCCGGGGTACCGCGAACTCGATCACCCGCCGCACCGCGTCGGTCGGCAGGCCCAGCTCGGCCTCCAGGCCCTCTCCTTCGTACAGCGCCACCCGAGAGGGGAACTGTCCGACCACGCGGGCGCGCTCTCGCATCTGCTCGGGCTGGGTGAGATAGTTGATGACCGCCCAGGCGGCTTCGGGGCTTTCGGTGTGGCGATTGATGGCCAGCTGCGCGCCGCCCAGTGCCGCAGTAGGACGTCCGCCCGGACCGGCCGGCATGGCGGCCACGCTGAACTTCCCTGCCACTCGGGATTGTGTGCTGTCGCGCAGGAGACCCACGGCGTAAGGCCAGTTCCGCATGAAAGCCGATTCGCCGTTCTGGAAGGCGAACCGGCTTTCCTCCTCGTGCCAGGTGAGCACCGCAGATGGAACGATATCGTCGCGGTAGATCTCGTTGAGCATTTCGCGCAAAGCCTGCCGACCCGCGCCGGAGTTTACCACGACCCGCCCGCCTTCCAGAATCTGGCCGCCGTACGCGCCGAGGTATTCCACGAAATTCGTGATCAGTCCCTCATAGCGCGCTCCCTGCCACACCAGTCCGTACTTCAGGCGATGCTGCTGCCGGGCGCGTTTGGCAAAGCTCACCAGCTCGCCCAGGGTATTCGGGGCCGAGGGCACCAGATCAGTTCGCCAGTAGAGCATACCGACATCCACGAACCAGGGAAGCGCAAAGAGCGAATCCCGCCAGCGATTGGCCTGAATCGTCGAGGGAAAAAACCCTGCGGTGTCGGGACCGAAGCGGTCGAGCGGAAGGATCCATCCGGCCGCGGCAAATTCAGGGGTCCAGATGGCGTCGAGCTGGAGAATATCGGGATCGCTGGCGCCGGCGTTGAGCCACTGCACGTAGAGCTGGTGCCGCTGGTCGGCGGCATCCGGCGTGTCCCGGCGCACCACCCGGATGCCCGGATGCTCGGCGTTGAACCGGGCCAGCTGCCGATTCAGAACCTGCGCCTCGGCTCCCAGCGAGCTGCCGGGAAAGGTGACGATGATGGGGCCACCGTCGGTCTGACCGGCGCAGCTCCACAGCAGTGCCGGTGCGAGCAGACGCAAGAATCGGTGGACTCGGCGCGGAGTCGCTCTCAAAAGACTAAGGAAGAGGACCTCCTGGGAACGACCTGCGGGCAGGCGATTGCGTGGAGGTATTCTGCTCTGAAATTGCTCCCCGCGCTAGGCTCCTGGCCGGCCGGTGGAGAGCGGAGTTTCGGCGGCCGGCGCAGCGGTCTGCGGTTGGGTCCGGACTACCCGGCGCCAGACCTTGGCCGTCATCCAGGAGCGGAAACCATCGAGGATCTCATACACCGTGGGAATGACCAGGAGCGTCAACAGGGTCGAGGTGATGACGCCGCCGATGACGGCCCGGCCCAGCGGCGCCCGGAAGTCCGCTCCCTCTCCCCGGCCCAGCGCCACCGGCACCATGCCGGCAATCAGCGCGATCGTGGTCATCATGATCGGCCGAAGCCGGATCCGTCCGGCCTCGATCAGCGCCTCACGCAGCGGCGTTCCTCGCTCGTGCGCCCACTTGGCGAAGTCGATCAGCAGGATGGCGTTCTTGGCCACGATGCCCATCAACAGAATCACCCCGATCAGGCTCATGATGTTGAGCGTGTCGCGGGTGACGATCAGCGCCAGCACCACGCCGATCAGCGACAGCGGCAGCGAAATCAGAATGGCCAGGGGGTCGAGGAACGAGCCGAACTGAACCACCAGGATCAGATACATCAGCACCACCGCGGCACCCAGCGCGGTGAAGATGCGGGTGAACACCTCCGCCTGGTCTCGGGCCTCGCCGCCCTGGGTGATCCTGTAGCCGGGCGGAAGCTCCCGCTCCAGGCTGGCCAGCCGGGCGTTGATGTCGCGGGTGACCTCGGTGAGGGAGCGGCCCTGCACGTTCGCCTGCACGTTCACCACCGCCTCGCGATTGAGGTGGTTGATCTGCGCCGGCCCGAGCCCCTGATGAATGGAGGCCACCTGTCCCAGCGGCAAAGTGACCGGAGCGCCGCTGGGACCGGGAATCACCAGCGGCAGCCGTTCGAGATCCACCGTTCGCTCCCGGGCTTCCGGCGCGAGCCGCACGGTGACGTCCCGGGTCTCCCCGGTGGGGTCCACCCAGTCGCCGGCATCGATTCCGGCAAAGGCGGGCCGGAGCGATTGGGCCACCTGCGCAACCGTCACCCCGAGAGAGCCGGCCAGGCCCCGGCGCAGTTCGACCACCAGCTCGGGACGCTCGCCCCGGGTCGATAGGCCCACGTCCACAGCGCCCGGCACCTGGCGAACCAGAGCGGCAGCCCGGGTGGCGAACCGGGTCAGCACGGTGGGATCGTCCCCCCGCATCTCCACCTGAATCTGCTTCATCGCCCCGCCGAAGCCGCTGGTGAACACCGACACCTCGGCCCCGCCCACGTGGGACAACTCCTCGCGCAGCATCTCGCCCAGGCGGTCCTGGCTGATGCTCCGCTCCTTCTTCGGCACCAGCCGGACGTACGTCAGCGCCTGATCCACTCCTGGCGCCATCAAGGGAATCGGCGTGCCGATCCCGGTGTAGGTGTACGCCACCTCCGGATGCCTCCGCGCGATCCGCTCCACTTCCTCGGACTTGAGCCGGGTGTATTCCAGGCTGGACCCGGGGGGGGCCTCGATGATGAAGTTGATTTCGCTCCGGTCGCTGATAGGGATGAATCCCGCGCCGCCGAGAGTGGCCTGCAGTGCGATCGCGCCGAAGAACGAGCCCAGCGCGATCAGCACCATGGCCAGGCGGTGGTCCAGCGCCCAGGCGATCACTCCCTGATAGCGCTCGGCCTGGCGGTCGAACCAGCGGTTGAATCGCTCGAGGGTCCGTGCAATGGGGTTCCGCCGCTCGTGCGACTCGGTCTGGGGATCGGCCCAGTAGGCCGACAGCATGGGGTCGAGCGAGAAGCTGACGAAGAGCGACACCAGCACGGCGCAGGCAATGGTCAGGGCGAATGGCTTGAACCACTGCCCCGCGATCCCGTACATGAACGCCACCGGCACGAAGACCGCCACGATGGAGAAGGTCGTGGCCGCAACCGCGAGCCCTATTTCATCCGTGGCCTCGTGCGAGGCGCGCAGGTGGTCCTTTCCCATCTCGATATGGCGGACGATGTTCTCCCGCACCACGATGGCGTCGTCGATCAGGATGCCGATGGCCAGGGACAGCCCCAGCAGCGACATGGTGTTCAGGGTAAATCCGAAAGCCCATACCGCGATGAAGCTGGCCAGTACCGACACCGGCAGCGCCAGACCGGTAATGACGGTGGAGCGCCACGAGTTCAGAAAGAGAAAGACGACCAGTACCGTGAGCAGGGCGCCTTCGATCAGCGCCTCTTGCACGTTGGCCACCGCCCGGCTGACCCGCTGCCCCGCATCCTGCACGATCTGGAGTTTCACTTCCTTCGGCATGGTGCGCTGCAGTTCGGCCACCCGCTCCCTGATCTGATCGCTCACCTGGGTGGTGCTGTAGCCCTTCGACTTGATGATCTCGACCCCGACCGCCTGCCTTCCATTGTAGAGCGCGAGGGTGCGGGGCTCCTCGGTGCCGTCGTACACCTTGGCCACCTGCCCCAGCCGGATGGAGTTTCCGCTCCGCTCGGCCACCACGAGCTGAGCAAAATCGGTGGGACCCTCGGGGCGTCCTCGCAGCCGGATGGTGCGTTCCTCCAGCCCACCGTTGAGCCGCCCCACCGGCGCAGCCAGGTTCTGGGCCTCCAGAGCCTGAACCACCTGCGCAACGCTCACCCCCGCGGCCTCCAATTGCGCCGGTTGCAGTTCCACCGTCATCTCCCGCTCGATCCCGCCCACCACGCTGACCTGGGCCACACCTGGAAGAGAGCGAAGCGCGCGGGTCACTCCGGGATCAGCCAACCGGGTGAGCGTCGCTGCGGGCACCGTCTCCGAGGTGAGCGTCAGTGTGACCACCGGCAGCTCGGACGGGTCGAACCGGGTGAGCACCGGCTCCTCCATCTCGGTGGGGAGGTCGGCCCGCTTGGTGGAGATGGCATCGCGGATGTCCTGCGACGCCTGCTGGATCGGCTTCTCGAACTCGAAGAAGATGGTGCATGAGGCCAAACCATCCGTGGCCGAGCAGGTGGACTTCTCGCCGTCCACGCCACTGATCCCGAAGATCGCATCCTCCACCGGATCGATGATCTCCCGGGTGACTTCGGAGGGCGACGCGCCCGGATAGACGATGGTTACACCCACCACCGGCTGCTGAATATCAGGAAACTCGTCCGTGTGCAGATTGAGCAGGGCGAAGATGCCGAACACCACCAGGGCGACCATGGCGGTGACCGTCACGATCGGCCGGCGAATGGCAAAATCGGAGATGAACATCAGCGGCTGACCTCGTCCTGAGTGATCTTTACCGGGCTGCCCTCGGTGACGGCCTGAGCCGACCCCAGCAGCACGGTGTCGCCCGGAGCAACGCCGGAGTTCACTTCGATCAGCTCCGCCGCCTCGTCTCTCACGCCCAGCTCCACCGGCACCACGTTCACCTTTCCATCCTTGATCCGGTGAATCACCGGCGCCGTGCCCCGCCGGTCCACCGCCGAGAACGGCACCGCTATCGCGCGGCGCGCATCGGTGGCAACCCGGCCCTCGGCGAACAATCCCGATACCAACGCTTCCTCGGAGTTGGGAATGCTCACGTAGATTCTTACCTGACGGGTAGCCGGGTCTACCGCGGGATTGATCCGCTCGATCTTACCGGTGAAACGCCGATCGAAGCCGCTCACCCCGAACTCCACCGGTGTCCCGACCTTGAGCCGTCCGATCTCCTCCACCGGCACCGTGGCCTCGAGCCTGAGGGTGCGCAGATCTACGATGGTGAACATCGCGCCGCCCACCTGCACCACGTCGCCGGCCGCCACCTGCCGCTCACTCACGATTCCGCTGATGGGGGCGCGGACCTCCGTGTTCGCCAGCTGCTTCTGAGCCGAAGCCAAACGCGCCTGAGCGTCGGCCAGTGCCCCCTCGGCGTTGGTCTGCGCCTGTTGCGCGGTCTCGAGATCGCGGTCCGAGACAGCACCGGCCTGAGCCAGACGTGACGATCTCTCTGCGTTGCGCCGCGCGTTCTGCAGCGCCGACTCGGCCGTCCGTACCGCCGAGCGCGCGGAGAGGTATGCATCGCGCACCGAGTTGTCGTTGATCTTGGCCAGCAGCATGCCGGGTTTCACCCGCTGTCCTTCATCGGCGTAGGTCTTCTCCACCGGTCCCATGATCTCGGCCCGCACCCGGGCCTCGACCTTCGGCTCCAGCGAGCCCGAGATGGCAGGGCCGCTTCGGAGCTGGGCCGAGTCCGCCACGGCAACGTTCTCCCGGCCTATCAGGACGACGGGATCCGCGGCTGCCGCCCCGCTCTCGCTCGGTCTCGGCTTGCAGCCGAACAGAGAAGCCGCCAGGAGGGGTAACGCGGCCCCACACCATAGAACCCGCTTCATTGGCCTGAGACTCCTGGGAGAAGCTCCCCGGTGATGTCGGTGCCGGCAACCTGAGGGGTAGGCGGCTGATACAGCGGCTGCGTGGCCGGCTGGGGCGAGCCGCCGGTCTGAATCGAAGCTCCAGCAGACGACGGCGACGGAAGTGAAATGGGGAGCGCCGGCAATAACGCGATTCTCACCTTGGCTACCTGCAGATCGCGGGCGGCGCGGGCTCGCGCGGCCTGGGCCTGCTGCAGCTGAATCCGGGAATCGAGCAACTCGGTCTGGGTGGAGATCCCCTCCCGATAGCGCAGCTCGGCGATCTGGTAGGCCCGGGCCGCCTGCTCCACCGTGCCCGCACTCGCCTGCCATCCGGCCTCCGCCGCCTGGAGCTGGGTCAGGGCGTTTCGGCTGTCAACCTCCGCCAACTCTCGCGCCTGCTCCAGCCGGAGCTCCGCCTGCGAGAGGTTGGCGCGGGCCACCGCCTCGTCGCCCCCGATCCTTCCACCGGTAAAGAGGGGGACCTGGAATCCTACCGACACCACCCAGTCCGAGACGAAGTCCGCCCCGAAAGGTGAGACGTTGTTGGGATAACCCAGCTGGAGGAACTGTGAGTTCAGGGCGACCTGAGGCAGCCGCTGTCCCTTGGCGGCACGGAGGAGCCCGCGTTGAGCCTCGACCCCCTCGTTGGCTTGCCGCACCGGCGCCCGGGTGCTGGTGCTGGTGTCGCCCGGATTTGCCACCAGCTGAGCGAGCCGGGGGGAGTCTACCAGCGTGGTATCACCCAGCTCGGTGGCGAGCGCAAGCGGCTGGTCCAGCGGAAAGTCCAGCAGCTGCTTGAGCCGGTAGTGCGCCAGGTCGCGATCGGCGCGGCGCTGAATGACCACGGGGCGCTGGTTGTCCCGAGTGACCCGGGCCCGCAGCAGATCGAACTCCGACTGATTGCCCACCTGCCGCGCGAGGCGGGTCTGGCTCAGCGTGGTGTCGGCCTGTTGCAGCGTAGCCTCGGCGATGGCCAGCAGCCGATCGGCCAACGACGCATCGTAGTACGCGCCGGTGACGTCGAGCAGCAGCTGAGCCTGGGCCGAGGTCAGTCCCAGCGCAGCGCTTCGGGCGTTGGCGCTGGCGGCACGACTCTGGCCGCTCACCTGCCCGCCGCTGAACAGCGTCTGCGAAAAGGAGAGGCCGAAGCGGTAGGTGTTGACTCGTCCGAACGGCAGGTTGCGAAAGCCGGCGAACGGATCGGCGCTGCTGGAGCAGGCAACGGCGCTCTCCAGCGAATCGAGTCTCTGCTCCACCGGGAGCGACGGGTTCGGTACGAACTCCCGGCAAATCTCCGGGGTAGCGGTGGACGTGTCGCTGCCGGTCTCGAGTGCCGAGAACTGACTCTCCAGGGTACGGAGATAGGCGGCGGTACCGTTCACCTGAGGGAAGTAGCCGCTCTTGGCCCGCTTCCGGTCTCCCTCGGCGCGGGCCAGCTCCTCCCGGGCAATGCCGACGGTCTCGCTGTTTCGCTCGGCGATTTCCAATGCCTGGGCCAGGGTGATGGTGCGGGCCTGGCTGAGAGTCGGTTGCTGGGCCGCGAGTGAACCGGGAACGGTACCGGCGGTCAGGGCCGCCGCCAGAAGCAGGACTGAGGGCCTGCGCAAAAGAAAGGATCTCATCGGGACCTGCGCACGCCCACACCAATGGCGCGCAAAAAGAGTCGAATGTACTCGTCGAGGGCTTCATCGGGATCATTCCGGTAAATGTCCGGCATGATCTCGCGCCCCATGGCATCGGCGAACAACGCTCCCATCAGCATGGCGGACGCGGCAACTTCGTTGAACGGAGCCTTTGCGATCCCGATCTCACGTAACCGGCGCAGATACCGGGTCAGCGCCCGCGCTGCCAGGGCCGTTGGACTGTTGTCACTGGGAAAGATCCCGGGGTGCTCCGCGATCTCGCCCATGCATGTGCGAATCAAGGCCCGGCGTTCGCGCAAATCTGTGAGGTGCGTCCCGGCCCACTCGCGCAGCTCGCGCGCGGGATCCCGCGGATGCTCCGGCAGAAGGTCCGGCAGCTCGCTGGTGCCGGCCCGCACGATTGCCTCCCGGATCAGCGCGTCCTTGGATCCGAAATGACGGAACAGGGTGATCTCGTTGACCCCGGCCGCAGTGGCGATCCGGCGGGTGGTGGCGCCTCGGTACCCGGCTTCGGCGTAAATCCGGGCGGCAGCCTGGAGCAACTGGTCGCGAACCGACATGGGCGCCAGTATAGTGCAAGATCTGCTTGCAAGCAAGTGACCACTTACAATTACACCTTGCGTGGATTGCACCCGCTGGTTAGCATTTTTGCGTCGCTCCGAGAGGGGCGATGCCGAAAAAGGCAAACCCGTCGTGAGGCGGGGACGCAAAGCCAGGAGTCCCAGGCAGTTGCAGCGAGGGATCGTCCGGTTGCCGAAGCGCGAGCCTCCAGCTCTACCCTTCGGCCTATTCCATCCGGGATAGGCGTTCCTGTTTCCGACACCCTGCTCGACCGAGATCGCAGTCGCCGCCCCGTGGCGCTGCGTTGACGATCGACCTCGACGCGCAGGGGACATCCACACTCTACGTCGGAGACATACATGCGCCGCAGTCTCATGGTTCCGCTCGCCCTGCTTGCGATCGTGAAGTCGCCTGCAGCGGCCCAGACCTGTCAGGGTATGGCGTCGTTTTCTCACGGCCAGCTCCAGGTCGCCGGTAGCGCCCAGTTCCCCGAAGCCGCCAAGATTTGGGGCGGTAGCCTGACCTATGGTCTGCCCTCCGGCCTCTATGCTGGTGCGGACGTGTCCAACACCTCCATCGACAACGATGGTGGCAGCTCGATGGGTCTCGGCGCGCACGCCGGGTACCAGATGAAGCTGGGCCGCACTCAGAAGCTGGCGCTCTGTCCCGTGGCCAACCTGGCCATCGGCCTGGGCCCGGATGATGATGCCGCTGATGTGAACTCGTCTCAGACCAACGCGAACTTCGGTTTCGCGCTGGGCACCGAGATGGGCGCCACCCAGCAGATGCGGATTATCCCGACCGCTGGTCTGGGACTGCAGTACAGCAAGTTCAAGGTCGAGCAGGGTGGCGCCACGGTCGTGGATGGTTCCGAGACCTACGGCCTGGCCCGTCTGGGCGTCGGGTTCGTGTTCAACCAGCAGATCTCGGTTCGCCCGACCGTTGACATCCCGGTGGGCTCGGATCTGCAGAACGATCCGACCTTCGGCGTGTCGGTGGGCTATAACTTCGGCAGCAAGGGCGTCAGCAAGAGCCGCCGCCACTAGTCTCCGCGGTAGCACGTGTGGTACGAACGGGAGCGGCCCAGCCGCTCCCGTTTCGTTTCTACCCTCACCAGACCAATAAGCACAGATGGTCTGGCTCTTGCTTTAGAAGGAGCCGTTTTCCCCCCTGGCACTCGGAAACCAAGCCGACATGCGACGCATTTTCCGACGCATTCTCCCAGTTTGTCTTGCTCTCATCCTCACCGCCGCTCCGGCGCTGCGGGCCCAGAGCTGCCAGGGCCTGCCTTCGTTCTCCACCAGTCCACTCCAGGTCACCGGCGAGGCCTCGCTCACCTGGCATTCGGACGCGCTCGGAGCCGGGCTCAGCTACGGATTTCCCCGGGGTCCCTTCGGCCAGATGAGCGTGGCCAGCCGGACGCACGAAAATTTCGGTGGATCATCGATCGACGTGGGCGGTGCCGCGGGCTACGAGATTCCGGTTGGCGCCGAATCGCGGGTCCACCTCTGTCCGGTGCTGGCAGGATCCCTGGAGCTGGGGCCCAACAACGCGTTCAACTCTGACGTGCAGCGGCTGCGGCAGTCGGCCCAACTCGGCCTGACGGTGAGCACCGAGCTCAGACCGATGCAGCGCTGGAACGTGGTGCCGACCGTCGGCCTGGCCTACGCCTACCAGAACGACGAGGCCAAGGACCACGCCGGCAGTGTCCTGTTCAAGATTGACGACTACTACACGCTGGCCCAGTTCGGCGTAGGTCTGATCTACAAGTCCACGCTGTCCCTGCGGCCCTACGTGGATCTCCCGCTCTGGCTTTCGGGTGGCGAGCCGACGGTGGGGTTGGTGGTGGGGTACGGGTTGGGGAAGAGAGCTGGGAGCTAGGAGCTCGGTTGTCAGCCCGGGCGAAGCGAGGGGGCTGGTCTACTCAGCTCCTCACAAAGCCAAACCAAACGCGATCTGCAGAAGTCCGCTTCTCGAGATTTCGCCTGAACTGACTCGCCTTCGCATTGCTTCACAACATCTTAGCGCAACGAATCCGATTGGTCTGCAACTTGCCCTCACCCTCGCGCGGCCACGCGAACGCGCGGCGCCGAGCTAATCGGCACATTCTCTCCAAACACGTAGAGGCGACATGGGTACACTCCGGGCTACTGGATTCTGCGCTCTCCTCACGGCTGTGCTGGCCACCTCGGCCTTCGCCCAGCAGGCGCAGACGCGGCAAGGGCTGTGGGTCGGCGGCGGCATGGGCTACGGCTCGCTGGGCCTGACCTGCGATGGCTGTGGCAGTGTCGATCGTGAGGGTGGAGTCAGCGGGTACGCCAAGGTCGGCGGCACCCTGCGGCAGAATATCCTCCTGGGCGTCGAGATGAACGGCTGGACCAAGAGCGAGTTCGGCGGCCGGGTCACGATGGGCAACATGTCGGGTGCGGCGTACTGGTATCCGATGCCGACCCAGGGCCTCTTCATCAAGGCCGGCGCCGGCTACTCGGTGCTCTCGGTGGACGATGGGATCAGCACCTCCGACGATTCCGGCTTCGGGCTGCTCGGCGGCCTGGGCTACGACGTGCGGGTGGGCAAGAACCTGTCGATCACCCCGGTGGCGAACTACTTCCGGGGCGCCTTCGATGGTGGTTCCGCCAACGTGCTGCAGCTCGGCGTGGGCGTAACCTCGCACTAAGCACGATCGCAGATCGAGGGCCGGCCCTGACAAGGGCTGGTAACAGCGTCAGCGGGAGGATCACAGGAAGACCTGGTCCTCCCGCTCACGCTTTTTGGTG
>DASUVR010000190.1:0-2798 GCA_036378855.1 Gemmatimonadales bacterium
ACCCTTCAGCGCTTTTGTGGTACGCGAATCGCAGACGAATTTCAGTGTTCTTGGGCTGAGCGCTCTTTCACCTTGGAAGGAGCCTGACCATGCCTAGACATCCAACTGTTGTGGTGCCGAACATCGGTCCCATGGATCACGCATGGGATCTCCTCGGCGAATGGCAGGCTGAATTCGAGCTACCGGAAACCGAATCACCAGTGCACGGCAAGGTGACGTTCCGCTCCTGGACCGACGCCGAGCTGCAGCTGGACCCGATCGAAGCCGCCATCGCGGGCATTCCGTCCAGCGTTCCGCTGGAACGCGCGAGTGAGATCCATCTCACGGATGCTGGTGGTGGGGCGCTGCAGTGGGTGCTCCACGCGCCCTCGACTAACTGGTCACTGCAGGCGACACTTTGGCCCGGCTCTTTGCACCTATTCGTGCACGACGCCGATGACGATGAGGAGCAGCTCTACCGAGCTCGAGCCACACGCGATCAGGAGTACTATCTGAGAAAGTACCCGTTAGAAACGAAGTGAGGAACGACGGAACGTGAGGAACGTGGGGAACTGTAGGAACGTGGTGGAAACATAAGGCCCGACTCTGAAGACGAGACGGGCCTTCGTTTTACGTGGTCTCTGAACCTTCCCTCGTTCCTCACGTTCCGTCGTTCCCCACATTCCTCACGTTCCGCTACCACCTCACTGCCGCGCTCCCCCACATGAACCCTGACCCGAAGGCGGTCATTACCAAGAGATCGCCCCGCTTGAGCCGGCCCGCCCGAACACACTCGTCCAGCGCAATTGGTATGGTGGCAGCGGTGGTGTTGCCGTAACGCATGATGTTGTTATAAACCTGGCTGTCCTGCAGCCCCAATGTCTTCTGCATCATCTCCGAAATCCGGAGATTGGCCTGGTGAGCCAAAAGCAGATTCAGGTCTTCCAGCCGCTCTCCGGTTGCGCTCAACACGGCTTTGACGGATTCCGGCATCCGCACCACCGCGTGGCGGAAGACTTCTTTGCCGTCCATCTCGAGGTACTGGCGACCGGCCTCGATCTGCTGGGGAGAAACCCGAGGGTGGTACATGGAGCCCGGAGCATCTACCCAGAGCTTCTCGGCGTAGGCTCCCTCCGAGTGAAGGTCGAAGGCCAGGATGCCGGCCCCGTTATCGCTGGGGCCGAGCACCGCCGCACCCGCTCCATCCGCGAAGATGACCGCGACGTGACGTCCCGCGCTGGACAGCTCCAGCCCGGTGGATTGGATCTCGCTCCCGACCACCAGGATGTGGCGATATTGTCCGGCCTTGATCCAGGCGTCGGCTACCGACAGGGCGTAGATGAAGCCGCTGCACTGGGCCCGGACGTCGAGCGCGGGGATGGTCGAGATCCCCAGCATCCGTTGGAGGTAGACCCCATTCCCGGGCGCGAAGTGGTCCGGGCTGGAAGTGGCGTAGACGATCGCGTCCAGGTCGCCCGGCTCGAGTCCTGCCATGTCGAGGGCCTGCCGCGTCGCCTTCAGGGCCATCTCGACTCCGGTCTCACCTTCGCGCACCCAGCGACGTTCCTGAATACCGGTTCGGGTTCGGATCCACTCGTCCGTGGTATCCATCAACTGAGACAGCTCGTCGTTGGTAACCACTCGTTCGGGGACTGCCAGGCCGGTTCCGAGAAATTGTGCTCTGTTCATTAACGATCCGTTACCGGGGGAATCGGGGTAGCTCGACGTGCTATGTTGGCCCGCAAGGCTCTGCTCCGCAAGAGATTCAGCAAACCCGTCACCACCCAGATCCAGGTCAGCCAGGAGAGGGCCAATGGCCGTCCCATGCTGCGCCAGGTTTCCCAAACCACACCGATCGGGGTGAGCCACATGGGCCAGGGATCGTCGGGCCGGAGCCGGTGTCGTTCGATAATCTGTGCCCCGGGAAAGCCCTGATCCAGGCGCCCCAGAATCGCGGTGCAGAGGGTCTGTCGCGAGTGTGCGTGGGGGACCCGCACCAGGTTCCAGACCATGCTGGTGGCGCCCCACCCGTGGCTGTCGCTCACGCCAACAACGAACAGGTCGTTCTTTCGGGCGAGCGCGATGACCCGGTCTCGTTCCGGCCGAGTGAGCTCGTTTGCCTTGGGCGATGCATTCACGATCTCGAAACCATCCAGGCCTGCCACGATCAGCGTATCAAGCCGCTCCCAGTGGTTCCGGCGATACTCGGGCAACGAGGCGAGGGACAGAGATCTGTACGAGGAGTCGCTGGTACGAAGCAAGGTGAGCAGCCCTGCCAGCCCGCCGTAGGGAGCGCGATCGATCGGCAAGGTATCGCCCAGCAGGACGATATGCGCCCGCCACGCGCTGACCTCCAGGCCGGGGCAGGGGGTGGGACCGGCATCTCCCAATCCCGGACCCCCACCTCTCGACGCCCGACTCCTCACTCCTGACTCCTGACTCCCGACTCCCGACTCGCGTCTCGCGTCTCGCGACTCACGACTCGCCTCTCGCGTCTCCCGACTCACCACATTGTGATCGGTTATGAAGACGACATTGAATCCCGCTCTCCCATGCCAGCGCAGGTTGGCCGCGAGATCGTAGCCGGACATCCAGGTGTCGCCCACGTCATGGGAAGCGGCGGTGTGGCTGTGAAAGTCCACCACCTGATAGCCCCAGGGAACCCCGGTCAGCGAGAGCATCGGCCGATGCCAGAGTGCTCCAATGACGATGAACGCGAGCAGCCCTCCGAGCGAGATCAGCAGAGTCCCGATTTCCGCGACCCACGTCCTCCAGCTTTTGAGCGGCGGGCGAACCAGGATATGTCGCACGATTCGCCC
>DASUVR010000191.1:0-7398 GCA_036378855.1 Gemmatimonadales bacterium
GCGGAAGCCTCTCGGCCAGAGCCGCGACGGTATCGTTGGCCTATGTGGACAATGAGAACGGCCGGCCCCATTACATCTTCCGGATAGACAGCGGTGTTTTTGAAACCGAAACGCCGGGGGCTCTGTTGGATGTGGCCACGCATCCACGGTGGCTCGAGCGGCAGCCACTGGGCGATGGAACTACCGCTCGGATATCGGCGTCAGCTGAACCGGGTGTTCTCCTCCAGGCCGCCAGCGATGTCGGAAGCACCGCGTATGCCGATTCCTTGTATCAGCTCTTCGGCCAACCTCGCGCGCCCATCGGACTGATCGGCCGCCGGGGCCGGGCCGCCGGACGGCTGGGCGAATACATCGCGTCCCGAGATTCCTTGGCATTTGACCCAGGACACATGACGGGCGTAGCGCAGCTGCGCCATGCTCTGGCGCATGAGCTGGGGCACCGCTGGCAGATCAGGGCCAGGGCCCAGCTTGCGGCACTCTGGTCGGGAGTTCCAGCGATTCGGGACCCCAAGCGTTATGGCTATGAAGATCGATCGGAGCACCAGGCAGAGGCGGTGGCTTTTGCCGTCAATTTCCTGCAAACGACGGCCGCGACCCGCCCGGCCATGGCCGCGAGCTCACTCTCCCTGCTGGATCATTACGAGCTGCTGGTGCCGGGAACCACCACGATCGCCCGATACCTCCTGCTGCAACCGGTGTATCGCCGGCATCCACTGCGGCCCTTTCTCGCCAGCGGCAGACTCACCTACGCTCTAGAGAAGTAGCCTCAGCTGCCTCCAGAACCCGCTGCCGCTGTCCCGGCGTGAGCATCTCCCGAGCAATAACCTTCTTCACCAGTCTCGCCACGAAGGTGTATCCCCGGGGGTCGTAGACCATCCACCGGTGCCATTCCAGCTCATCGAGCGCGACTGCCACCTTGCTTTCCGGCAGATCCAACACTCGAGCCAGCAGATCCAGCGGGACCCGATCACCCAAAACCGATGCGGCCGCCAAGGCGCGTTGCGCGCCAGGACTCAGCCGGCGAAATCCCACGCGAATAGCGGCGAGCACGGTGTCGGGGAGGTCCCCCGGCATGGTCTGGTCCAGCGTCTTGTAGGGCTCGGGCCAGGCCCCCGCAGTCCCTCGAAGATCCAGCCCCAGGGCCACGGCCCGGAGCAGCTCTACCGCCAGGAGCGGGAGGCCGGCAGAGTCGGTGGCCACCCGGCGGACTACCCGCTCGATCTCTACATCGCTGAAGCCGGGCAGCATACGCCGGGCAAGGGTGCGCAGGTCGGACGATCCGAGGGAGCCCAGCCGAATGGCAACGCCGCTCACGGCGTTACCCAGCCGGCTACGGAGGGCATCCAGCTCGGCTCGAGGCGGATGGGAGTCGGTCGCGAAGAGGAGGATGACCGGCGCGGATTCGAGGTCGCGCAGAACCGCCCGGAGGGCCTGCATGGAGGCATTATCGAGCCACTGAGCATCATCTATCGCCAACGCGACGGGTTGCTCCTCGCTGGCGGCGCGAAGGATTTCGCTCAAAGCCCGTCCCCAGGAAAGCGGCGCGCCATCGCTGGGGAGGTGGGGAAACCGGTCGGCCCACTCCGGAAGCCCGTCGGCGAAGATGGCCAGAGCCCGGGCGGGCGCCGCCGCCAATCCCTGGGCCTCGAGCAGGCCGCCCCGGGCGAGCCCGCGTATGCCGCTCCACTCTTCTTCATGATCTCCTTCGACCGCACGCATCGCGGCTACGGCGACGCCATCGAGCCGCAGTCTTCCGAGCAGCTCCTCCATCAGCCGGGTCTTCCCCACTCCGCTTTCGCCTTCGAGGATCAAGGCGCAAGCACGGCGTTCGGCGCGCGCGGCGGCGGCAGCATCGGCCAGGCGTGACAGCTCGGGTTCGCGCCCGACCAACGGCAGGCGAGGCTCTCCCTCCGCAGGCTCTCCGGAGCGACCCGGCGTAGGGGGTCGAATGGTGCGCTCGTGTCGCACCCGTTCTGCCAGTGCCTGCGTCTCCGGATCGGGCTGGGTTCCGACCTCTTTCTGCAATCTCTGGGTGAACTCTTCGTAGCGTTCCAGTGCGCCGGCCCGGTCTCCGGCGAGAACCAGGCTTCGCATCATGATCCGGAGAGCGAGCTCGGAGCCGGGATCCAGGGAGAGTGCCCGAGCCGCCACGGCGGAGGCTTCCTGTGCCTGGCCGGCGCGGAGCAGGTCTTCAGCGTGGCGGGCAAAAACCTCGATGCAACGAGACCGAATGGCCGACCGCTCGCTGGCCAGCCAATTTTCGAAGTCGGATGCCGCCGCGATCGAAAAGCCTTCGAGAAACTCGCCGGTGATGAGGCGCGATGCCGCCTCCCATTCCCCGGCGGCGGCGTACTCCTCCAGGCGATCGATGTCCAGCTTGACCGATCCTTCAGCCAGGCGAACCTGTCCCACGCTGGTGTCGACGTTACCGTCGCCCAGGTAACGGCGGAGCACCCGGATGGCCTCGTTCAGCGAATGCCGGGCAGCAGCTTCAGGCTTTTCTCCCCAGAGCAGTCCGATCAGGTGCTCCCGGGCCCTCCCCCGGGGTGACCGGGCCAGGTACACCAGCAGGCCCAAGTGCTTGCGCCACAGGAGCTCGGATGGCGCCGGCGCACCGTCCACACTCAGGCCGACGGGTCCCAGGGTCTGACAGAAGATCATGCTAAGAAATTGCCCTTCGAAGCCCGGCTTGAGAAGTGTGAGCGCCAGGGATGAGACAATGTGCTGCCGAACACGGCAGCGAATCCCTACCGGTATAATGCTGGGGCGGCCTGCAACGGGAGAGCCTGGTGACCGTAATGCTACGTTGTCTCAACTGCGGATTCAGCTTCACCGTAACCTTTCCGTCGGTGGAACCACCGCTGGATAAGACCCGTCCGGTGGTCTGCGGCCACTGCAGGTCAACCCACTGGTCGTCGCAGACCTTCTAGCACCCGCCCACCTCGCGGCTTCATCCGAGCTGCGTTTCTTACTTCGGCTGCTCATAGCGGCGGTTCTGGCTGGGATTCTGGGCTGGGAACGAGAGTCCGCCCATAAGCCGGCCGGATTTCGGACTCACATGGTGGTGGGCATAGCTTCTGCCCTGTTCACCGCCCTGGGGGAGTTGGCGCTCCAGGACCAGGCCACCGCTGCCGGGTCCATCGCGCGGGGTGACCCGGTCCGCGTCATCCAGGCGGTCGCGGTGGGAATTGGGTTCCTGGGGTCGGGAGTCATCTTCGTCGCCAAGGAAGGCGACCGGGTCCGTGGGCTTACCACGGCCGCCTCGATCTGGGCAACGGCCGGGGTCGGGATTGCGGCTGGCTCCGGCCGATTCCTGCTGGCCGTGGGAAGTACGGTCCTGCTGATGCTGGTGTTGCGGGTCATGGCCCGATTCGACCGGGATGCCTGATACCCGCACTTGATTATGGCTTGACCCATTCCTGAGACCGTTCCGCCAGGGCAGTACAGCGGAGGCAGTCATGTATCCAACCCCGCTCAGCTTCCTGGGTCCCCTGGGAGGCAAGCGGATACTGATATGCGGGATCGGAGTCGAGTCGGTGGCCTTTACGCTGGCCGGCGCCGATGTTTACGGCTTCGGCAGCTCGGTCAGCCAAGTGGAAGCGGTCAAAGACCTTGCTCGCGGTCTCGCGCTCCGGGACCGGATCCATCTCCAGACCGGTACAATGAATGAGCTGGCCTATCCGGATCGGTTCTTCGATTTGGCATTCGGCAAAACGGTTCCCGAGAACGCTGATCTCGAATCAGGAGTGAGAGAGTTGGGGCGGGTGCTGAAGCCGGGCGCGCGGGCAGCGTTCGTGCTCCGGACCGACGGGCCTTTGCAGGAAACGGCACGCCGGGTCTTCGGCTCCGCGGTACTGGGAGAATGCTGGATTGGAGTGGAGAAGAGCTGGGAGGAGAACCGCGAGAGCCACCGGTCGGATTCGAACCGACGACCGCACCCCTCAGACACCCCCGTCACCAACCGTCCTCCCCACTACCAGCCGAGAACCACCCGGATCTGACGACCTGCCCGCCACACCTTAGTCCTGCCGCTGCCTCCGATAGCGCAGAACTCAAGCCGGCCCCGCTGATGTTACCTCAGCGGTAGGAAAGCACAGCCTGTCGGTAGTCCGGTTTTGATTGTAACGATTCCAGACTGATCGTTAAGGAGCTGGACCCAACTGCCGATCATTTCCAAAGGTGGGCTCCCAGTCACAACATCCTTCGAGGCGCCCTGGGGCATTGGGGCCCTGATAGTTGCACACTCTGCTTGCACCGGTGGAGGATTTGTGACTCACAAGGTCGTCGCCCACTTTATCGACGGCAAGGTGGTCAAGGGCATCAGCCACGACATCAATCCGCAAAAGCCTTTCTGCCACATCCGAACGGCAGAGCAGGCCTCGGTCCCGGTAAAACTCAGCGAGTTGAAGGCGCTGTTCTTCGTGAGGGATCTTGCCGGCGATTCCAAACGCGAGGAGGGACGGATGCTCGAGGCGCACGACCTACGTGCGCGGGGAGCGCACCCGATCGAAGTGGAATTTGGTGACGGGGAACGCGTGATGGGACTGACCGCAGGATACCCGCCCCCGGGCACGTTCTTTTTTGTGCTGCCGGTCGATGTCCGGAGCAACAACCTCCGAATCCTGGTGAACAAGTCAGCAGTCAAGCGTATGGCGAATCAGCCCCTGGCACGGGCACCACGATCAGCCTGACCCCTCGCTCAGCCCTTCTCGGATGGGTCTGCTCAGTCCCCGAGCACTTGCCCTTTCCCGGCTGAAGCGAAACCTGGAGCCTGAGTGACTGATTCACCTAATCGTCCGCCTGGGCCAACCAGCTTGGAGAAGATCCTCAAAGCCGCCGTCAAACAGGGCGCCTCAGATCTCCACATCAAAGCCGGCGACGTGTTTCGAGCCCGGATCGATGGCAAACTGGTCCCGCTGACCAAGCATCGGCTTACCCCGGACCAGACCAAGTCGATCGCACTCAAGTTCATGAGCCGCGACGAAGACCGGTCCCGAATCGACCGGATGCGCGATTTCGACTGCTCCTGGGGCATGCCTGGAGTCGGTCGCTTCCGGGTGAACATCCTGCGCCAGCGCTCATCGTTCATGATCGTCATGCGGGTCATCCCGTTCACCGTTCCCACCATCGCGTCCCTGGCCCTGCCCGATGTCCTCCAGGGCATCGCCGAGTCGGAGAGCGGAATGGTGTTGGTCACCGGCGGGAGCGGATGCGGCAAGAGCTCCACCGTGGCTGCCATGGTGCATCACATCAATCGAACTTTTCATAAGCACATTGTCACCATCGAGAACCCGATTGAGTTCCTGCATCGGGACCTGAGCTGCTCGATTACCCAACGCGAGGTTGGGGTGGATACCAAAAAGCTGGCGACTGGCTTCCGCGCAGCACTCCGGCAGGATCCAGACGTAGTGGTGGTCGGAGATATGGCCGACGCTGACACTATCGACACCGCTCTGAAGGCAACGGAGACGGGCCGCCTCGTGATCGGGACGGTCTCCACACCCGACGTGGTCACCACGGTCGAGCGGGTCATCGCGACCATACCCAGCGCAGAGCGTGATCTTGGACGAATGCGGTTCGCCGAGTCGGTGCGGGCCATAATTTCGCAGAAACTTCTGCCTCGGAAAAACGACGACGGCCGGGTGCCGGCCGTGGAAATCCTGATAGCCACCCCTTCCATCCGCGAATGTCTCAAGGATTCCGAGCAGATGAGCCAACTCAAGCGCATCATCTCGGACGGACGCAAGGACCTCGGTTCTCAGACCTACGAGCAGCATTTGGAGGACCTGGTCGAGACCGGCCAGATCAGTGAAGCGACCCGGCGTCTGGCCCTGCCACGGCCGGTAACCAGGAAGGATGTCCGGCCGGCTGAGCAACAGCCGGGAAACCTGAGAATCGCGCCTGGGCACGAACTCGATGACCAGGTGGCGCCCCAACCGGACGTGAAAACGACCACCGTGGTCTATAGCCGACACGGACCAGGCAAGAGAGCCTCCAGGTAGCCACGAGCTCGGTGGTCTTGGAGCTACACGAAGCGGTGCGACGTCCAGCTTCACGGCGTGGCTAGATCAAGCCCGGACAGTAGATGAAATTGCAGCACAGGCGGGAGTTGCAGCTGATTGATGCGAGAGAGCCACTGGTCGGATTCGAACCGACGACCGCTCGATTACGAATCGAGAGCTCTACCCCTGAGCTACAGTGGCGGGACGTCGGATGCCCTGGCGCGGATTCGAACCGCGACGCCTTTCGGCACTACCCCCTCAAGATAGCGTGTCTACCAGTTTCACCACCAGGGCGGAAACAGCGCAGCAAGATAGCCGCCGAGCCGAGAGGGGTCAACCCGGTTCACCGGAGCTAAGTGATTAGCGCGGCAGCACTAACGGGAGCTGGCTTCAGGGGGTAAAGGGGTTCCCTCCGAGGGGCGCACCGTTCAGGAAAATGGCCACGCTCACGCTGGAGCCCACCAGCACGAACTGGTCACTGTAGGTCCCGTCGCCATTGTCCTTGGCAGTTCGAGAATTCCCTCCGTTAGGAATCAGGGTCACCCGATCCCCACCGTGGCCCACCGGGTTACCCTGCGCGTCGCGCACGGTAACCTCCACCCGAACCGAGATGAAAAAGACCCCGTTACTGGTTACCCGCGCGGTGCTGGTCCCAGGATCGGCAGGACCTGGAGTGACCGTACTCTCGAAGTGACCGCCTGCAAGAGGCTGTCCCTGGAATTGAACCGAAATGACATCGCGGCCAGCGTGCACCGGAGTGTATGACGTGGAATAGGAGCCGTTCCCCTCGTCTTTTACCTCCAGATTGGATGTGGGATTGGCTCCTTCGACGCCGATGGTGAGTTTTTTGTCTGCCTCGTTGATCGGATTGCCGAAGGCGTCCTTCAGCCGGATCGTGATGGGGGTAGGCGTACCGGCGCTTCCATTCCGGACCTGGACTGAGCTCTCATCGTTCGACGGCGGGCCGGCTCGTACCACGATCTCGGACGAGCTGACGGGGGTGAATCCATCGGCAGCGAAGATGAGAGTGCGAGAGCCGACCTCGCCCCGGAACTCCAGATCGGTGAAGGTCACCCTACCGGATGCATCGCTCTTTACCGTGGTCTTGCCACCCAGCGATCCGTCGCCGGTGGCAATCTGGGCGGTGACGCTCACGCCCTCCTGAGCCAGAACTGCACCGAACGGATCCTGCAGCTGGAGCTCGGGCTGGCGCTCGAGCGGCACTCCTGCCGTGGCCACCTCAGACGGTTGCGTCACCAGCGTAAGGGCGGGTTGGGGAGCGGCGATGGCGACACCAGTGAATGTCACCGGCGACCCTGCCAGTCCTTCGGCCCGGGCTACAGTGCTGTTGGGACCGGGACGATCGCCGAGGGTTCGGGCCGTTGCCGCTCTGCCA
>DASUVR010000192.1:0-11385 GCA_036378855.1 Gemmatimonadales bacterium
CTCCAGTACCAGCAGCCCTTCGGGTCCAACCGGAGCAGCGGAGCCCAGCTTCAGGGCAATCTCTCGTCGAACCTCGGGCTCAGGGTCCTGCCGCATCCGATCCAGCAGCTCGTATCGCTCGGCTGCAACCACCGCCCCGACGACAATGCGCCGGACCGAAAGCACCGGGTCGGCGGAGAGGGTCTCTAACGCCTGCGGTTCGGCCGAATCAGGCCGGTGCCCCCAAAGCTCAGCCACCGATTCCCGTAGCTCCGGTGCGGCACTGCGGGACAGCGAGCTCGACAGCGTCTGAACCTCGGGATGATGGATATACCGAGCGATCCGGGTAATCAGCACTGCCCGGCTGGTGCCCAGCGCAGTCACCGCCATGTCGCGGAAATCGGAGAAGTGCTCGCCGGCCAGCGCACCGACCGCTGCGAGCACGGCACTATCGTCGTCGGGCTTTAGTGCCTGAATCAGACGGGGGAATGCACGGGAGGGAGGCACCCGGGCGAAGAGACTCACCGCAGCGTGGCGGACCATCATGCTGGGATCGCCCAGTGCGCGCTCGCCGAAGCTCAGCAGCTCATCGGGGTCGAGCAGCTCGCCGATCGAGCTCAGGGCGGCGGTCCGAACTTCGGGATTGGGGTCGCCTCGCATCAGCTGCAGCAAGGCGCTTCGGCTGTGCTCCCCCTGAAAGGTGCGGAGCCCGCCGATCAGTCGTACTCGCTCACTCGGATCGAGCACGCCGCGGAGCCCGTCCGCCAGAGAGACTTGTGACTGAGCGGGAGAGTCCGCTGCCAGCGCGCGAAGCTCGACGTCACTGGTTCGGGGCAGCCTTCGGCTGAGCAGCCGGTACCATGGGTCGTGCTTGATCCGCTCGCGCAGCAGCTCTCGGACAGAAGCTTGATCCGACATCTCCAGCGCCAGCGCAACCAGGCTGCTGCGGTCATAGGCGCCGGCCGCAAGAACGGCTGCTGCCCTGACGTTGGCGGGTTCATTCCTCCGCGATGCAGCTGTGAGTACAGCCTCACCTCCCGGGCTTCTCAGGAGACCGATGGCGAGGGCCGCCCGTTCTCTCACCACTGCGGCGGGATCGCTCTGAAGCAGTGCGGTGAGCTGCCGGCTCTGCTCCCCCAGACCGAGCCGGGCGCAGAGATCGATGCCTGCCGCCCGAACCGATGCCGCCGGATCGCTTAGGGCCGAGCTCACTGTTTCAGTCAGCTGTTCCGGAGGCGGCGACGTTCTCCGGTCGCACCGGCCGAGCGCCTGGATGGCTGCCGTCCGAACCTCCGGGTCAGCATCGGCTGCGAGTCGCATGATGTGGTGGACTCCATCGTGCCAGCGGATGCGGCCGAGGTTGCGAGCGAGTACGAGCCTGCTCTCCGGGTCATCGTGCTGGATCAATCGGGCGATAAGCTCGCCCAAACTGGCGCTGTCCAGGCGGCTGATTGCGCGGGCAATGCCGTCCCGCAGGTCAGGGCCGGCTTGATCCCAGGCTGCCAACAGCAGCGGAACCGCCACGCGGTCACCCAGCAGCCCGAGCGAGTGAGCCGCTGCCAGATGCACCTCACGCTGGGGATCGCTCAGAAGCTCGGATAAGGGCAGCACCAATCCGCGAGCTCCAGATCGGCCCGCCGCGAGCGCTGCGGCTGCGCGCGCCGCGGGGTCGGAATCGCGCAGTAATCGCAGGAGCTCGGGCTCCACCGTGGTGCCGCCGATGGCGACCAGAGCGCCAACAGCGGCGGTGCGAATGGACGAAGCGGGATCGTTGGTCTGCGCTCGGAGCAGATCCAGCGCGCTACCATCTCCGCTTTCGCCGATCAGCTGGATGGCAGCAATCCGGACCCGGGTGTCAGGGTCCCTTACGCCTGAGAGGGCCACCGGGAGCGACCCTCCTGCTCGAAGTGCCCGCAGCGCCTCCAATGCCGACGCGCGCAGCTCCGGTTCCAGGTCACTCGACGCAACCTTGATCAGCTCGGGACCAAGGTCGCGCCGGCGTGATTCGCATACGGCATTGATCACCGCCCGCCGTATCACCGGGGAGCGATGCAGGAGAAGTTCGGTCAGCAGCTCTCGAGTGCCCGCGGAGGCCAGCCGGCTCAAAGTGTCCGCGGCCTCCTCTGCCCCTTCGTTCTGCTCGATTCGGCGGAGCAAGGTGGCGGGAACGCCCAACCGCTCGAGTGAAATGGCGGCCTGTTGGCGGATCTGGGGGTCGGGGTCGCCCAGCGCGACCACGAGCGGGCCTTCGGCGGAGGGACCGATCTGCTCCAGCGCCTCGACTCCGCGCAGGCGAACCCACCAAGCGGGATCGCCCAGGGTTTGCACCAGGCGATTGACCACCTCGGGCCCGCCGAACTGTCCCAGGGTCGATGCGATGCGGACTCGGACAAAGGGCGCCGGATCGGTAAGAAGGTGATCCAGCAGCGGCTGAAGCGCCCGCTGGTCTCCCAGCCGGCCCAGTGCCGTGGCCGACTTGGCCCGCACCTCGTCGTCAGTGTCGTCCAGAGTGCGGATCAGGGCAGGAACGGCGGCCTGGGCTCCGACTTCACCCAGCACGTTGGCGGCCCAGGCGCGAGCGGTAGGGCGGTCCGAATCGTCGAGCAGAGCAAGCAAAGGCTCGACAACAACGTCGCCGTGACGAGCGAGGATGTCGGCGATCCGCGGGGCCAACCACGGTTCGGCCTCGGCCAGCGCATGGACCAGCGACTGCACCGCGTCAGGATCGGCTATCCGGGCCAGCGCCCGGAGCGCGATCTCCCGCACGTCGGCGTCTTCGGTTTGCGTCGCCTGAACCGTCTCCAGCAGGGCGGGCACCGCCTTGGCGCTGCCGACCCGTCCCAGCAGCTCCGCCGCAAAGGCGCGGTCCCGCCATTTGCGCGCGGTGCGAAGCTTCTCGATGTACTTGTCCACCAGACCGAGCCGATCGTAGACCTCGAGCAACCAGGCCGGCCGGCTGGTCGAGCCGCGAGCCTGCTCCTCGAGCACCGCCTCGAGGGCATCCAGGTCGTACAACGTGCTCATCTGGTTGATGGTGGACTCGAGCAGGGCCCGGTCCCGGGTGGCGAGTTGGGACACGAGGTCCCGGTACAGTCCCTTGCGCGCGGCGAGCCGGCGTTCGATCCGGTCGAGGTAGGCGGTGTAGAGCAGCCAGGCCAAAACGGTGAGCAACACAACCGCGAGCATGGCGCCCGCGGCGAGGAGGATCAGGTCCACTTCACTCACGGCAGAATCCGGTAACCGCTGCGGAGCGGCGGCAGGGTAGCCATACTGCGAGTTTCAGACCTGGGCGTCGTCCAGGAACACGAGCGCCTGCCGATGAGACACGACAGCCTCGAGTGCCCGGTGCACCGCCGGATCAAGCACTGTTCCAACCAGATCCCGCATGCGTTCCACCGCCGCTTCAGCGCTCATCTTTTCCTGGTAAGGACGCGCTGTGGTCATGGCGTCGTAGATCTCGACCGCCCCGATGATGCGCGCTCCCAGGGGAATGGCCTCTCCGGCCAGCCGGTCGGGATAGCCTTTGCCGTCCCAACGTTCATGGTGACTGCGCACGAGCCCGATCACGTCCTTGAGATGGACCAGAGGCGCCAGAATTTGGGATCCCACCGTCACGTGCTGTTTGACGTGCTCGTACTCCGTCGGGGTGAGCGGACCCTGTTTGTTGAGGATCTCCTCCCGGATTCCGATCTTGCCGATGTCGTGCAGGCGCCCACCGGTGCGGACCGCCTCGATCTGCTCGTCGGTGGCCCCGATCTGTGCGGCAACGGTGGCGGAGAGGTCGGCTACCCGGGCCGAATGACCCCGGAGGTAGGGGTCCTTGGCCTCCAGGGCGTTCACCAGCGCTTCCAGGGTGGCTACGGAGAGGCGCTCCTGATTGGCCTGCTCCAGCCTCCGTTCGGCCACCCGGGCTGTGACCTCATCCTTGAGCCATTGATTGATCTGCTGGCCTTCCAGGTAGGTATGCCGCCGCTGGAGGGCGTGGTGTATGGCCCGGCTGAGATGACCCAGATCGATCGGCTTGATCAGGTAATCGAATGCACCGCGCTGCATGCAAAGAGCTGCACTGGTCGCGTCATTTACTGCAGTGAGCATCAGGATGGCGATGCTGGGCTCCAACTCGAGGATCTGCGGCACCAGCTCGACCCCGTTGATGCCCGGCAGGTTCACGTCGAGCAGCATGCCGGTGACCTTCTGCCGCTGGAGGATGCCCAGAGCCTCCTCGCCGGTGGCGGCGACGGCAACCTCGAACCCTTGCTGCACCAGGAAGCGGCGCAGAGCGTTACGGATCGGTTCCTCGTCATCCACCACCAGCAGGGTAGTGGGCTCATCCATCGCGGGCACACAGACTCCTCCTCTTGGGCCCAGGTGGTGACTGGTACCCTTCGAGGCCTGCTGAAAATGGGTCAGGGTGAAGACAAGCTAGCTATAAGGCGCGGGGTTGGGTATTGGGGTAGTCGGCCGTCATCAGTCATCAGTCGCCAGTCGCCAGTCGCCAGTCGGGAGTCTGGAGTCTGGAGTCTGGTGTCTGGCGTCTGGCGTCTGGGGTCTGGTCACGAGCCCTACCCCGCAAACTCGACCTGCACCCGCTCCGGGATCAGGTCGTTCTCGAAGGCGCGATCCAGGAGCAGCTGGACGGCCGCACGGCCACGGGGCCCGTAGTCCACGGTCCATTGATTCACGTACATGCCGACAAAGGTGTCGGTTCGCTCGTCTCCGATGCCTCTATTGAACTGTTTCGCGTGGGCCAGTGCCGGAGCCCGGTGTTCCAGGCCGTACACGATGCTCGCCCGGAGATCGCGGGCGATCTGCTGAACCACCGGGCCGCCGAGGTCACGCCGAACCGCGTTGCCGCCAAGCGGCAGAGGAAGGCCGGTCTCTTTCAACCACCAAGCGCCGAGATCGGCCCAGAGGTGAAGTCCGCTGTCTCCGAAGGTGAGTTGCCCCTCGTGGATCAGGAGTCCGACCTCCACGTCGCCTCGCTCGACGGCTTCCTCGATCTGATCGAAGGGAAGCACCTCGGTCACACAGCCGCGTTGGTAGAGCTGGAGCGCCAGGTTTGCCGTGGTCAGCTTGCCCGGGATGGCCACCCGCCGCCGGTCAAGCGCGCCGCGGGGATCCTGGGGCGCGGGCGATCGGGAGACCAGGCGGGGACCATACCCATCGCCCATCGACGATCCGGAGCTCAACAGGGCATAGTCGCGCCAGAGGTAGGCATAGGCGTGGATCGAAACCGCGGTGACTTCCAGCTCCTTCCGGAGGGCGCGCTGGTTCAGGGTCTCGATATCGGCCAGCTCGTGGACGTATCGAAGGCCGCCGGTCTCGATCTTTCCTTCCGCCAGCGCGTAGAACATGAACGCGTCGTCGGAATCGGGGCTGTGGGCGACGTGGATAGTAGTGGGCATGGTCAAATGTAGATGGACTGGCGGACCGGCGGACAGGCGGAGCTTCTGAGAGTTTCCCGATTCAATTCTACTGGGCTTTTCCGTCCGCCCCGCCGACCGACCGCCCGTTCGCCTCTGCCTCCGCTTTGAATTCCTGCAATACCGGCTCATGCTCCAGATACTCCACCCGCTTCTTCTCCATTTCACTCTGATAGTGAGCCAGAAAATCGCGTTGGGCCCGAGCCTCGACCGCGCGGTTGCCCTGGATTCGCGCAGCGGTGCCCCGGATGACGTATCCGAACAGATGCCCCGGCGACTCGGTCAGGATGGTGTCGGCCAGGGCTGCTGCGGCCGACATGTCTCCCGACTGGAGATGAATGACCGCTGCGTGATAGCGAGCGTCGACATCCCGCGTTTCCAGCTGATCGTACGCTCCCAGGGCCATCGGGGTAAACTGGGCCACCTGAACCGAGTCGCCCTGCTCGGCCGCTTGCATGATCCGGTTGAACAGCCGGTCGAATCGCTCGCGAGGACTCAGGTTACTGATGTCCGGAGCCCGGCCCGGACCGCTGGCTCCGGCGTTGGCCATGTCCGGCGCCACCGGCTGGGGCGATGCGCTCGAAACCTTGTACACGATGCCGCCCACCAGCAGCAGGCAGAGCGCCCCGGCAATCATCCACGCCTTCCGTTCCGACGCAGTGGTGACAGGCCCGCTGCTGCTCACCGGCTGGCCACACCGATGGCAGAAACGAGCCTGGGGCGACAGCTCGGCGCGGCAGGCAGCGCAGGCTCGCGCTATGAGACTGGCTCCGCACGAGCTGCAGAAGTTTCCACTGGCGGCCGTGCCGCAGGAGGGACAGGTCATGGCGAGAAGCGTAAACGGTAAACCGTGAACGGTAAACGGGCTTACCGCTGACCGCTCGCCGCTTACCTTTCCCGTTCACCGTTCACCGTTCATGCCTTTGGGTATCGAGATGCCTGAGCGACCGCAGCGACAACCGATTTCCGCCGCGCGCCCTACCCTCGAGGGCTTTCCCCGCGATCTGAGCGGCGCCGGAAAGGATGACGTCCTCAAGCTGGCCCAACGCTTCGGGGTGGATTTTCTCCGCCTGCAGTTCACCGACATCCTCGGCGTGAACAAGAACGTGGAGGTGCCCCGCAGTCAGTTCGAGAAGGCTCTGGATGGCGAGATCATGTTCGACGGCTCCTCGATCGAGGGATTTGTCCGGATCGAGGAGTCGGACATGCTGCTCAAACCGGATCTCCACACCTTTCGCATTCTTCCCTATGACGATGAGGGTGGCCGGGTGGCCCGGCTGCTCTGCGACATCTTCACCCCGGACGAGCAGCCCTTTGCCGGTTGCCCGCGCACCACCCTCAAGCGTCAGGTGGACCGGGCAGCCAAGCTGGGCTTTGCCATGATGGCCGGCTGCGAGGCCGAGTTCTTCATGTTCGAGAAGGCAGGGGATGGATCTCCTACCACGATTACTCACGATTCCGCGGCCTATTTCGATTTGGGCCCGCTCGATCGGGGCGAGGAAATTCGGCGGGTGATCGTGGAACAACTGGTCGAAATGGGGTTCGAGGTGGAGGCGGCCCATCACGAAGTGGCAACCGGACAACACGAGATCGACTTCCGTTACGCCGATGCGCTCACCACGGCCGACAATCTCACCACCTTCAAGTTCGTAGTCCGCAACGTTGCCAGCCGTTTCGGCTACATCGCCTCGTTCATGCCCAAACCGATCGCCGGCATCAACGGGAGCGGCATGCACACCCACCAATCACTCTTTCGTGGACGGGAGAACGCGTTCTTCGACCCCAAGGCAGAGTATCAGCTCTCTCCCACCGCCTTGAGCTACATCGAAGGATTGCTGCAGCACGCGCGAGGGTTTTGCGCGGTGACCAACCCGCTGATCAACAGCTACAAGCGTCTGGTGCCCGGATACGAGGCGCCGGTGAACGTGGCGTGGTCAATGCGTAACCGTTCGCCCCTGGTGCGGATACCGGACCGCCGCGGGCTGGGCACGCGCTGTGAGCTTCGGATGCCGGATCCCTCCTGCAATCCCTATCTGGCGCTGACCGTTCAGCTAGCGGCGGGTCTCGACGGAATCGAGCGGCAACTGGAGGCACGGGAACCGGTCAGCCGCAACATCTTCACCATGAGCTATCGCGACCGGAGGAAGTACCGGATCGATGAGCTGCCCCGGGACCTGCACGAGGCACTGGAGCTGTTCGAGAAGGACGACGTCATCAAGGCAGCGCTAGGCGAGCATCTGACGGAGCGGTTCCTGGAGGCCAAGCGGGAGGAGGTCCAGCAGTACAACCTGCAGGTGAGCCGCTGGGAGATCGACGCCTACTTAGGGAGATATTAGGCGGAGAGTCGGAGAGTCGGAGCAACCCCTTCGTCCCTCAGCCCTTCCGACCCTCCGACTGTCCCACCAATGAAAGCGTCACACTCCCGAACGGCAGCGGCAGCTCCAGCTGGGCTGGGAGACGCCGCTGGTCGTCGGTGAACCAGGCCCGCATGGTCTGACCCCTCGAGGTCACCTCCACCACCAGACAATTCGGGTTGCTGCCATCGGCCATGGCTACCGGCTCGCGCCCGGTAACCCGCACCTGAATGGGATTGTACCCCGTCTTGAAGTAGCGCTGCAGGCTGTAGCTCCGGCCAACCTGGAGCGGGGCAGTCCGGAGATAATAGAGGAAGGCCAGCTCATCCAGCGGCTCGGCTGGGGCAACCCACTCGCCCGGAACGCCTTCTTCCCGATAGCGGGCCGAGTCGGGGATGATGATGTAGCCGTGCTCATCGGTCTTGCCGCCCTGGATCAGCCGGCGGTGAAACCGGAGCGAACGAAACTCCGCCGCCCCGACGTGTGAATTCAGGTCGTAGGCAACCCGCCAGCCGGGAGGTCCACCTTCGCCCGTTGCGGTGAACTCGAATGCGTCGGCCCCACGCTCCTTTACCATCCGGGTCACCGAGACCGATGCGGTGCCGACCGGGAAGTAGCCTAATTTGGCCTCATAGCGGAGGGTTTCCCCCACGCTGAAGGGGTAGGGGGAGGGGGCCACCAATCGGGCCAGGAGTGCGGCCTGCACCAGGAGCTGGGGAACCGGAATCATTCTGGGAATATAAGGAGGTCGACTGTCCGGAATTGTGAGCCCGGAAACACCGCGGGCGTACCTGCTGGACCTGGATGGGACCTTGTATGCTGGAGGCGCCGCCGTACCCGGAGCGGCCGAGACCCTGCAGCGGTTGCGTCGGCAACAGACCCCCTTTCGTCTGGTTACCAACACCACCAGTCGCTCCCGCTCGGGAATCGTCGCGCGGATGGCGGGGTACGGCATCGACGTCTCGGAGCCTGAGGTCTTCACGGCCACGCTGGCGGGTGCAGAGGCGGCCCGCGCGGCCGGCATCTCCAAAGTGGCTCCCTTCGTCCCCGAGCCCGCACTGGAGGACTTGAAGGGCCTGGATCTGGTCGGGGGCACCTCGCGGGCGCGCGGCGGTGGCCCTCCGGACGCGGTTCTGCTGGGCGACATGGCCGAAGGCTGGACCTTCGAGCTTCTTCAGGAGGCATTCGAGTACATCATGTCGGGTGCTGCCGCGATCGCGCTCTCCCGAGATCGCTACTGGCTCAGGAACGAGCGTCTCACTCTCGACGCTGGACCCTTTGTGGCCGCACTCGAATTTGCCACCGGGAAAGAGTTCACCGTGGCCGGAAAGCCGAGCTCGGCGTTTTATGCGGCCGCGCTCGCGAGTCTGGGCCTCACGCCCTCCCGAGCCACCGCGATGGTTGGGGACGACCTCTGGTCCGATGTGGCCGGCGCCCAGCGGGCCGGACTTCAGGGTTGGCTGGTACAAACCGGCAAGTTCCGGGAGTCCGTGCTTCGGGAAAGCGGTATCGTGCCCGACCGCATCATCGGCAGCGTAGCTGCGGTGGAGTAGCTACCCTTTATCTTCCGGCTCGGCCTGCCGGCGTTTTCACCTGGAGTTCAGTTGCCCTTTCGGCACCTTCTGCCGGTCGCGGTGCTTCTCTGCCCGCTCAACCTTACTGCCCAAACCAACGCCGATTCAGCTACATCGGGCGATTCCGCGGTGGTCGACTCCGCCTTGGTGATCCACCGGGTGCAGCTGATTCGGCGGGATATCTTCGATCCCAATGAGCGAAGCTGGGTGGCGCGATTGGGCAACAAGCTACACTTCCAAACCCGGGCACCGGTGATACGCCGAGAGGTTCTCCTGCGGCCAGGACAGCTGTACGACTCCGCTCTGGTGGCCGAGTCCGAGCGGAATCTGCGGGCGATGGGCATCTTCCGCCGGGTGCAGATCGATTCGGTGCGCACCGACTCGGGCCTGGTGCTTCGGGTGCTCACCAAAGATGGTTGGAGCACTCAGCTGGATTGGCGCTTCCGCAGCACGGGAGGCGAGGTGGCATTTACCCTGGGGATGGTGGAAACCAATCTCCTGGGGACTGCTTCCAGCGCGGCCATCCGCTATCGGAACGATCCGGACCGCAACAGCATCGCCCTGGGCTTCCGCCGCCGCCGTCTCTTTGCCGGCACGGTGGGTCTCGACTTTGGGTACGAGAATCGGTCGGATGGACGGCTCAGTGGGTTTGCCATCGAACGACCATTTTTCGCGACCACTTCCGCCAACGGCTACCGGCTCAGCCTGGAGGACGATCATACCCGGGTGCTCCGGTTCTTCGAGGGAGAGGACGTGGCCAGGGATACGCTGAGCCGCCGGTTCAGCCTTGCTCGCGCCTCCTATGCCTGGGCCCTGCGAGCCGCCACTACTGGATACCTCCGGCTCGGAGTAACCGGACAGATCCGGCGAGACGACAGCATCCAATTCTCCTCCGAAGAGCCATTCCCCAGGACAGTCACCGGTGCGGTAGGGTCCTATCTGATCTGGAATCAGTCGAGGTTTCTGGTGACCCAGGGCTTTGCCGGCTTTGCCCGGGAAGAGGACGTCGACGTGGGGACCACTGTCCGCGTCGGGCTTCAGGTTGCGCCCGGGCTGTTCGGGTATGAGCGAGATGGCCTGGGTCCGGAGGTGAGCGCCCGAGTGGGCAGCCGAATCCCTGGTGGGTTCGGCTACCTCGACGGCTTTGCCGATGGTCTATTCACCTCCGCCGGGCTCGATTCGGGGACAGTGCAGGTCGGTGGCACCGTTGTCTTACAACCCGCGGCTCGGCATTTGGCGGTGTTCCACCTCGAGGCCGGCTGGCTGGAGGACCCGGTTCCGGGCGAGGAGTTCGATCTGGGACTCGGCAGCGGTCCGCGCGCCTTCGGCAGTCACTCCTTTACCGGAGACCGGTCGTTCTTCTCCACCGCCGAATACCGCTATACCATGGTCGATGACCTCTGGGGACAAGCGGGAATTGGACTGGCCGGTTTCGTGGACTACGGAGGCGCCTGGTACTCGGGCTCGCCCAAGAGAACCGGATGGGACGCGGGCGTTGGTCTGAGACTGGGAGCCAGTCGGTCGACCGATGTGCCGGCATTGCGCTTCGATCTGGCCCACCGGTTTGCCAACGACGTTGATTCGTCCGGATGGGTGATCACCATCGGGAAGGGATTTGGCTTCGGCGCGCCGACCCGAGGCCTCAATTGAGTACCCAGAATCCCCTGGTCGCACTGCTGCTGCGGGTGATGGATCAGGCCTACGACCAGAAGAGCTGGCACGGGACCACGCTTCGCGGCTCTCTGAGAGGGCTCACTGCCGAGGAGGCGTTGTGGAGGCCCGGGCCCAACCGGCACAACATCTGGGAGCTCACGCTCCACGCCGCCTACTGGAAGTACATCGTGCGCCGCCGCCTGGCAGGCGACTCGGTGGGCTCCTTCGAGCGAAAGCCGAGCAACTGGCCGGACATTCCGCAGCCGGCCGACGGCAGCGCCTGGAGGCGCGACGTGAGCTTCCTGGAAACTGAGCACCGGAAGCTGCGGGAGATTGTCGCAGGGCTGGGCGCCGCACGCCTCACCGTTCGCTCACCCCGCGGGGTCTGGACTGCGGCGGAGG
>DASUVR010000193.1:0-3321 GCA_036378855.1 Gemmatimonadales bacterium
TGTTTGGCCGCCAGATCGTTACGGCTGCGATGGAGGGCAGAAAAAACGAGGCTGAAACCCCGGAGTGGCGGAGGCTGCCCGCCCGGGAGCGCGCAGCACTGGACGAGGCCATCCACCGGCTGGCCTCGTTGCTCGGCTTGCCGGAGCCGAGCCATTCATGAGCAAGCTGCTCAAGATCGCGCTCGGCATCTTCACCAGTATTGGCGGCTTTCTCGAGGTCGGTGCCATCGCTACGGCGGCGGAGGCGGGGGCGTCGTTTCGGTTTCAGCTCATCTGGGCTGTCGTGCTGGGAACGATCTGTGTCATCTTCCTGGTGGAGATGTCCGGCAGGCTGGCGGCTCTCAGTCACCATACGATCAAAGACGCGATGCGCGAGCGCTTCGGTCCAAGGGTGTTCATGTTGACGCTGGTCAGCGATGTCCTAGTCAACGTGCTGGTGCTGGCGGCGGAAATCGGAGGGATGAGCCTGGCGCTTCAGCTGGTCACCGGGATTGGCTTCCGCTGGTGGGCACTCCCTACCGGAATTCTGACCTGGCTCTTGCTCTGGAAGGGAAGCTTCGGGCTGATTGAAAACGGGGTGTCGCTGCTGGGTATGGTGGCACTCGCGTTCCTCGTGGGCGCCTGGAAACTCCATCCAGATGTGCACGAAGTCCTGGCCGGGCTGGCACTCACCCTGCCCGCGGAACGGCCGGTGCATTACTGGTTCACCGCCGTGAGCATTCTGGGCGCGGTGATCAGCCCCTATCTCTTCTACTTCTATTCGTCGGGTGCGATCGAGGACCACTGGGGAGTGGATGAGATCGGTGTGAACCGCGCCGTCGCCACGGTGGGGATGAGCTTTGGCTGTGTCTTGTGCATCGCAGTCATGATCGTTGCCGCGCTGGTGCTGCAGCCAGCCGGAATCCAACCCGACCGCTTCGAACAGTTGGGGTTGTTGCTTACCGGGCCACTAGGGCGCTGGGGTTTCTATCTCTTCTCGGCGACACTTCTCGTCAGCTGCCTTGGCGCCGCGTTGGAGCTGAGCCTTGCCACCGCTTATTCCTTTGCCCAGGGGCTGGGCTGGAATTGGGGAGAGAGCGTCCACCCCCGGGATGCGGCGCGGTTCAGCCTGACGTATACCATCATGATCGCGGTGGCCACGCTGTTGATCGTGCTGGGCCTGGATCCGTTGAAGCTGACACTTTTCTCCATGGCGCTAACCTCGTTGACTCTTCCCGTGGTCACCTTCCCGTTTCTCGTTCTGATGAACGACCGCGACTACTGTGGCGAGCTCGGCAATCACTGGATCGGCAATACCGCGGTGATCGTGATCAGTCTCCTGGCGTCGCTCATTGCGCTGGTGGCCATCCCGCTTCAGCTGATGGGGGGGTGATGATCGACCTCGGCCGGCAGGTACTCGACCAGCAGTTGGTGGACCGAAATGATCTGAACATGGGCAAGGTAGACGGCATCGCCCTGGAGTTGCGCGAAGGAAGGCCGGCCCGGGTCGCCGCCATCCTCACCGGCGGCCACCTGCTGTCCCGTCGGCTGCATCCTCGCATCGAACGCTGGGTCCGAAAACTGACGCGCGGATTGGCGCCCTCCCGGGTCCAGCCCCTCCGCATCCCCTGGCCTCAGGTGAAGAAGATCGGAATAGACGTGAAGGTCGACTTCGCCGCTGCCGACGCGATGCCATGGGAGCACTGGGTCCGAGATCGTATCGTGCGCCGCATTCCGGGAGCCTGAACACGGTGAGTCGCGAGATCTATCTGGAGGACCTGTTGGGGCGGGTGGTGCGAACCGCCGCCGGGCGGCCGGTCGGACGAATCGAAGATGTGCGGGCCGAGCCGGATGGCGATGAGTATCTAGTGCGGGAGGTCGTCCTGAGCGATCTCGGAATCAGGGCCCGGCTCTTCAGCATGGCGGCACAGCTCCCCACTCTGAAGGCAATCGGCCTGGCACGACGCTATCGGACCCGCATCATTCCCTGGGAGTGGCTGGACTTCTCCGATCCCAGTCGGCCACAGTTCAGAGAAGGGCAAGCTCGGGAAGAACGGGAACGAGGGGAGCAAGCAGGTGGCTAAGCAAGAGCCCGAGTCGGGAACCCGGTTCAGCGCGGTCGAGATCCATGACAACATCCTGAAGCCGGCTAAAGAGGAGATGGAGCGGCCGGCGGCATCGCTGCTCTGGTCCTCTCTCGCCTCCGGAATGGTGATCGGGTTCAGCTTCCTCGCCAGCGCCTTCGCCTCGAGTCTGGCAAGCGGAGCACACGCGCACGCCGCGGCGTCTGCCGCCTATCCGCTGGGCTTCATCTTCGTGGTCATGGCGCGAAGCGAGCTCTTCACGGAAAACACCCTGGACCCGGTGGTTCCTCTGCTGGAACAGCGCAACCGGGAAACCTTCATGAAGCTGCTCCGGTTATGGGCCCTGCTCCTGATCGGGAACATGGCCGGCGCACTGATCTTCGGATGGGTCCTGGCGCGGACTCCCGTGGTCTCGCCGGAGTTGCATCCTCATCTTCAGCACATTGCGGAGCAGGCCACCTCCGGTGGCTTCGGAACGGTGCTGTACGCCGGGGTGTTCGCCGGATGGCTGATTGCCTTGATGAGCTGGGTGTTGGCCGCCACGCACTCGACTCCGGCGCAGCTGGCCCTGATCTGGCTCTGCACCGCGCCCATTTCCGCGTTCCACTTCCGGCATTCCATAGCGGGATCGGTAGAAGCGTTCTATCGGGCGGCCTCCGGCCAGGCCGGGTGGGGCACCATGGTGGGTGACTTTATCGTCCCTGCCGTGCTGGGCAACGCGATTGGGGGCGTGCTGCTGGTCGCTTTGCTGAACTACGGACAGGTGGCTGCGGAAAAGGAGGGCGGAAAGACAGAGTGACTTAGCGCGGACTAGGGCTCTCCGCCTCTCCGACAGTCCGCCTCTCCGCCTCTCCGTCTACTTCTTGAAAGCCTTGCCCAGCATCCCACTCACGTCGTCCATCACATTCCCATCGTTGTTGTGGTCGAGGAAGCGGCTCAGCGCTCCCATGACGCCGGGAGCCGACTCCTTGAGTCGCTCGTGCTCCCCAGTAAGCATGGTGGAGAGCCCGTTGCTGTCGAGCTGATTCTCCCGTTTGGCCCGGCCGAGTGCACCCATCACGAGCGGCGCCAGCATGGTTAGAAGCTGAGCGGTCTTACCGGCGTCCAGTCCGGTGGCCTGACTGAGGCCGGTCTGGACATTCTGCTGTCTGCCGCCGAGCACGTGCCTCAGAATTCCGGCGCCCGCCGCTCCGCCGCCCTGAGTGAGGAACCCCGGGATGTCGTCCAGAATGCTCCCGTCGTGGTCCTGGGAAAGGGC
>DASUVR010000194.1:0-9043 GCA_036378855.1 Gemmatimonadales bacterium
AGCGCCGTCCGGCCCGACTGCGACACTCTCCGGACCCGGGATCGAATCGATGACCCCGACCGCCACTCCCAGATGGGACGGTTCCTGGCTCCAGACCTGCGCTGGGACGAGGGCAAGGGCAAAGCATAGTGCGACACGCATCGTGTTCCTCGCGAATAAATTAGGGCCCGCATCGGACTCAGGGCCCCTACGATCCTGTCCCAATGTAGTGTCACGGGAACGCATTTGTCTCGATTGGATCGGCCACGTCGCTCGCGACTCAGACGTGTCTTTGTCTCGCGGTGAGGATCAGGACAGCTTGCGCGGCTTAATGCTCCGCAGCTTGGCGGGTGCGGGATACCGGGTGCTGGAAGCTCAAGACGGGGTGGACGCGCTTGAGGTGCTGAGGCGGAACCTGAAGTGAGACAACTACAAAGTCGCTCTGGTCGCCGCGCAGACTTAAGGCAGGGTGGATCGCCCGATCGTAACCGCACGATCGAAAATTAGGTTCAGCGCGATCGCCAGCAGTGCCAAATTGGTGCACGCTCGAGAGAAGGCCTCGGCGCCGGTATGCATAATTGGGCCACTAAAATTGGCCACGACAGCTAGCACGAAGGCCAGCGCGGCCAGTCCTGTGAACGTCCTTGCTAAAGCGGTCATCTCGCCTCCGGTTCACTCTTGCTGGACAGTTTGACCAGGATCGTAGGGCCTGAGTTAAAGTGCGGTACCGGGCCTGTCAAGTGAGAGGGCCTGGTCCTAAGCGTAAGACGTCAGAGAATTAATTTGCCGAGGCCGCGGCACGAGTGGCCGCGACTGTTGAGAACGGAATCGCGCGGTCGAGGCGCAAGCCTAAATCGCATCGGAACCAGTGCGTCGTGCCATGACGGGTTGCCTAAGCGACTATACGGAAGGAAGTTTCGGCATCCGGGCGTGGTGGCAGAGTGGTTGAATGCAGCGGTCTTGAAAACCGCCGAACCCGTAAGGGTTCCGTGAGTTCGAATCTCACCCACGCCGCTGCAATGCAAAGCTGCATCGGGACTACACTCAGTGGTTCACCTTACCTGGGAGAGATCTCCATGCGAGCCTACCTGCAGACCTCCGGCGCAGTATTCGGCGTCATCGCCGTGGCCCATTTACTCCGGCTCCTGTGGCACTGGCCGATCGAACTGGCAGGACAGCTGGTGCCTCTGTGGGCGTCGTGGCTTGGATTAGTCCTGTCAGCAGCACTCAGCATTTGGGCGCTGCGCCTGATCCGAGCTATACCGCGGACGGGTTGAAGTTGGTCAAACCTAAAGGGGAAAGCATCATGGCTAACAAGCGGCAGATCAGTCTAGACGAGGCCAGGCGGATAGGGACGACCCTGGGAGTGGACTGGAAGAAATTTGATCTCGAGCAGTTCCGCCGCGGACTGGAAGTTGAGCTGGAGCATGGCTCGCGAGATCCAGAGACCAACGTGACGAACGATGATCTGACCCTCACGGGAAAGATTGCCTGGGCGCACCTCAAGGAGTTTGGCGACTACTACACACGCCTAGACAAGCTGGAAGCCGAAGCGGATGCCGAATTGAAGTCCAGCCGGTAAGCGCAACGTAGCCGAAAGGCTTCGGTAGTAGTGGGTCGCTCTTGGTTTTGACGGCCGCCTTTATCGGTCGATTCCAAATCCCCGCCATTCCCGCCGCAGGGCCGCCGCCACTCCGGAGGTCAGCCTGATCTCGCGATACAGCTCGGCTGCAACCCCCTGCTCCGGCATACCGAGCCGCCGCCGGGCCTCGGCCACCGGGACCGACCAAAACTCCTTGACCGGTATCTCAAACAGGTTGCTCAGCCGGGTCCGTTTGGCGTAGTCGTAGGCTCGGTTGAAGATGCCGGCCTGAATGCCGCGACCCACCTGCCGGAAGGAAGCAATCCGCCGAGCGCATTCGACGAAAGCGCCGCCGTAGAACAGAATCCAACCCACTGCCCTGGGCACGCCCCGCGACGCGAAGTAGAGCCCCTGCTCCGCCGCTTCGCCCGCCAGCAACACCAGCGGCGGCTCGTCGTGAGTGAACGTGGTTCCGGTAAGCACATGGGAGGCATCGTGCACCAGATAAATCTCCTCCGGCGGCCGGGAGCCGTTGATCAGCTTCCGAAACAGCTTGAGGAAGTGCGGCTTGGCCGGCACCGGCAGGCCTACGTAGCCGTTGACGTCACGGAAGCGCTGGATGGCATCACCCACGGTGATGGTCTCCCGATTGCTCTCCCAGTCGTAGGACGAGAGCAGAAGCTGCGCGGCCGTGTCTCTCCCCGGCGCCGGCTGGTTGATCGGGGCGGACTCCAGTCTCGAGCTCATGAGGCGCCTGCCACCGCGGTGGGTTCGGCCATGCGCTCCGATATCTCCAGCTCGAGATCGGCCTCCGAACGGCGGCTGATGTACCGGCGGTACCAGACCTCCGCGCTCAGCAGCAGCCAGATCCGGTTTCCGTGGTCGTATTGCCGAGCCAGGTGCTCGTCCACCAGCTGCTTCATACGCTCAGCCCTGAGGTACCCGGCCCGAACCAGCTCGCTGTCGAGCAGCAGCCGGGGCGCCAGGGCCCGGACCTCTCCTTCCAGGATGTACATCAGCGGCGAGGCAAACCCCTGCTTCTTCCGCCGCAGCACTTCGGGCGGCAGGTAGCGCTCGCCCAGACGCCGCTCGAGATAACGGAGCTGCCTTCCCTTGATCTTGAGACCGGTGGGAACCCGCGCCATGAACTCGGCGAAGCGGGGATCGAGGAAGGGTGAGCGCGACTCCAGGCTGTAGGCCATTGTGGCCCGGTCCAGAATGGTGAGCGACTGCCCCGGGAGCCGCGACATGGCATCGACGTACATCATCCGGTCGATCGAAGCCTCGGCGTTGGGCGCAGCATAGAGCTCCAGCAGGCAGGCGTCGGGCCGGCTGTCTCGCAGCTGGTTCCGGAACTCGGGGGCGTAGAGCTCGGCCCGGTGTGCCTCGTTGAACCAGAAAAACTGAAGGCTTTCGGAGTAACGCTCTCCCCCAGTTTTCCGCGCCATCAGGTCCACCCAGCGGAGCTTGTGGGTAAAGCTCTTGAAGGTGAACTGATCCGGCAGACGCTTGAGGACCTGGGTGGAAACCGCGTTGCGCACCACCTCCGGGACCGCGCGGTAGGTATCCAGCCAGCGATCGGCCGCGTAGCGATCGTAGCCACCGAAGAGCTCGTCTCCGCCGTCGCCGCCGAGCACCACCTTCACGTGGCGGGCCGTCATCCGGGCGAGGTGCAGCAGGCAGATCGAGAGCGGGTCAGCTGGCTCGTCCAGGGCAGAGACCAGCCGGGGCAGGTCCTCGACCACGCTGGGCGTTACCTCTTCGGCGAAGTGCTGAGTTCCGTATTTGGCCGCCACCGCGGCCGCGGCCGGAAGCTCGTTGAGATCACGGTACGGAATGCCCATGGAGAAGGTGCGGAGCTCCGATCCCAGGGTTCGGGCTGCATAGGAAGCAATCAGCGTGGAATCGAGCCCTCCGCTCAGGAAGGCGCCTACCGGCACGTCGCTCAGAAGATGCAGCTTGACCGTTTCGGCCAGCAGCTCGTCGATCCGGTCCAGCGTGTCGTCTTCCGAGTAGGTCCACTTGGGGCCGTAGTTGAGGCTCCAATAAGGCTCGATCCGGCTCCGGCCATTCTCCCACACCATGTAGTGCCCGGGCGGCAGCGCCCGGATGCGGCTGAAGAAGGTCTCCGGCGGATGCACGAACCGCATGGTGAGGTACTGGTCGAGCGCGAATGGGGACAGCTCGGCGAGAGAAGGATCGTCGGCCAGGAGCGCCTTGATCTCCGAGGCGAAGGTGAGCTGTCCACCGCGCTCGGTGTAAAACAGCGGCTTCTGGCCAAAATGGTCGCGCGCTACCAGCAACCGGCGACGGGATCGGTCCCAGATCGCAAAGGCGAACATCCCGCGGAGTCGGGCGACCATCCCCTCGCCGTACTCCTCGTAGAGATGCACCAACGCTTCGGTATCGCAGCGGGTCTTGAAGCGGTGGCCCTGGGACACGATCTCGTCATGCAGGCTGGGGAAGTTGTAGATCTCCCCGTTGAAGACCACCACGACGCTGCCGTCCTCGTTCGACATTGGCTGATGCCCGCCGGCCAAATCCACGATGCTGAGCCGCCGCATGCCCAGACCCACACCGCCCTCGACAAAGGTGCCCCAGTCGTCGGGACCGCGATGGGCAATGGCGTTGCACATCCGGAGAATGTCGGATTCAGCAACCGGAGCAGT
Source organism: Gemmatimonadales bacterium (assembly GCA_036378855.1). Classification (GTDB taxonomy): domain Bacteria; phylum Gemmatimonadota; class Gemmatimonadetes; order Gemmatimonadales; family GWC2-71-9; genus CAVVWJ01. The sequence continues at coordinate 4,231 of DASUVR010000194.1, forward strand.
CCCGGCCTTGCCGGCAATGCCGCACATCTACGCCGCCTTCTTTCGGCCCCAGGCTACCAGCATGTAGCCGGGCGAGAACGGGATGAGGTGGTCAAGCATGGTCCACGCCCGCAAAGCGGGATAGATCGCGGAATAGAGCTTATATGCGGTACCGACCTTATTCAGCGCTTCCGCTGACATGGGGGCGGTGTCGCCATGAAAGTCCTGCTGCTGGGTTTCCTTCCCCTGCATGGATTTCCGGTGATAAGCGTAGTTGAGCAGGTCCTCGATGGATTCCGTGAATAAGCGGCAATAGTCGTCGGTCCCGCTCAGCTCCAGGCCATTCCGCTCGAATAGCGCCCGCGCAGCCGACGGCGGGTATCCGTCACGGGCGTGTCCGAAACCCTCCTGATCGGCGGTGAAGCCCAGAACCCGCTTGAGGGCGTATCCTGGCCGGCCGGTTTCGCCCTTGGGCGCCATGAACAGAAAATCTCCACCTGGTTTGAGCACCCGCACCATTTCGCGGAAGAAGCGAGTGTCGTCCTCGATGTGCTCCAGGAAGTTGATCGCAGCAACCACCTCGAAGGAGGCGCTGCGGAAGGGCAGCTCGGCGTCGCTGGTCTGCAGCACGCGCTCTCCCACCAACTGCTTTGCCGAGCGGACGTGGTCGCGCTCGAAATCGGTGCTGACCCAGGTCCCGCCCCGCTGGCGCAGGAAGTGGGAGGTGAGACCGGTACCGCAACCGACTTCCAGGCACAGCCGTCCGGCGGTGGGCGGCAGATGGTCCAGCAATGCGCCCACGGTCAGCTTCTTCTTCAGCGAGCGTTTGTAGAGCTGCAACTGCCAGGATTCCGACAATTCACGATCTCCAGTTTGCGTTGGGGACAGCCGCTAAACCCTGTACCTCGCAGGCAAGATCCTTCGCTGCGCTCAGGATGAGGCGGTGTTGCCGGCTGCACTTTACAATTCACCGCTTCTTCGGTAGTCCTCCAGCGTCCGCCGTATCCCTTCCCGCAAGTCCACCTTGGGCTCCCAGTCGAGTACCCGACGCGCCCGGGAGGTGTCGAACTCGGAATCACTGTGGAAGAAATCCATGCGCCGTCGGTAAATCGGCGGGTCTACCTTGAGTGCGGCACATACGTCTTCCACCACGGCAGCCAGTCCCAGCATGGGGGCCAGCGGCAGCCGAACTCCGAAGCGCTTGCTTCCGGTGGCCCGAACCACCTCGTCCAGCAACTCCCGGAGGGTACAGGAACGCGGCCCGGCAATGATGAGTCCCTGACCCACTGATTCGTCGCGGTGGCAGGCCTGGAAGAAGGCAGACACCACGTCGTCCACGTACACCATGTGGCGCCGGCCGTCACCCGATCCGAAAAGCGGAAATTTCCCCGCCTTCACGCCCTTGAACATCTTCAGCAGTCGCTGGTCTCGCGGACCATAGACGTCGGCCGGGCGAAGCACCACCGAGGGGAGCTGGCATTTCTCGGCGAACTCGCGGACCAGCCGCTCGGCCGAGACCTTGGTGCGCTCGTAGATGTTTCCCGGCGCGAGCGGCGATTCCTCGTTGGTGATCCCGGGTGCCCGGTGCCCGTAGATGCCAATGGTGCTGCAGTAGACGAATCGTTCCACCCGCTGAAGGCTGGCGGCCTCCAGCAGATGCCGGGTGCCGTCCAGGTTGATGGATTCGAAGAACTCGTCGCTCTTGCCGCCTTCCCGCATTGCCACGGCAAGATGGAAGATGTGCGTCGCCCCCCGGGTTGCTTTTCGACAGAGGTCGGCATCGGTGATGCTGCCAGAGATGATCTCGGCCCCCATCCCCGACAGCAGATCGGCATTGGCCTTCTCTTCCGGGCGGTCGGTCAACCCGAACGCCACCACCTCGGCTCCTCTGCGCCGGCCTTCCGCTGCCAGATGCGACCCGATGAAGCCGGTACCCCCGGTCACCAGAAGTCTCATCCGAACCGCTCCGCCAGAGCCTGCACAATGCGCCCGCTCGCCTTGCCGTCGCCGTAGGGATTGACCGCATTGGCCATCCGGTCGTAGGCCGCTTGAGAGCTCAGCAGCTCGCTCGCCACCTGAACGATGCGGCGGCGGTCCGTTCCCACGATGACCGCGGTCCCCGCATCGACCCCTTCGGGCCGCTCGGTCACTTCGCGAAGCACCAGCACCGGCTTGCCCAGTGACGGTGCCTCCTCCTGCACGCCTCCACTGTCGGTCAGCACCAGGTAAGCCCGGTTCATCAGGTGCACGAACTCTTCGTAATCCACCGGCGGAATCAGGTACATCCCCGGAAGATCGCACAGGAGGCGCTCGACGGTGCCCTTGACCTGCGGATTGGGATGGACCGGAAGCACCCACTGAAGGTCGGGGAAGCGCTGGGCCAGCTCGCGGATGGCTGCACAGGTCGACTCGAGCGGCGCTCCAAAGCTCTCCCGCCGGTGGGTGGTGACCAGCACCATCCGGCGCCGGGGATCGAGCGCGGCGAGCTGGGGTGAGCGGAAGCTGTAGTTCGGGCGGACCGTCTGCAGCAGCGCGTCGATGACCGTATTGCCGGTGAGATGCACGTCGCCCGGCGGAACGCCTTCGGCCAGGAGAGCCTGCCGGGCTTGTTCCGTCGGGGGAAAGTGAATGGACGCCAGCCGAGTGGTCATCACCCGGTTCATCTCTTCGGGGAATGGCTGGTATCGATCACCGGTGCGTAGACCAGCCTCGACGTGTCCCGAGGGAATTCGCTCGAGATAGGCGGCAAAGGCGGCAGCAAAGGTAGTCATGGTGTCGCCCTGCACCAGCAGCACGTCGGGGCGAATCTGGCGCAGCAGTGGTGGCAGACTCTGGAGGACACGCGCGGTCACGTCCGCAGGGGATTGACCCGCGGTCATGAGATCGAGGTCGTAATCGGCCTTGAGTTGGAAAATGGAGAGCACCTGATCGAGCATGGCCCGATGCTGGGCCGAGACGCAGATCAGGCTCTCGAACTGCTTGGCGCGCTGAAGGGCTTGGACGACCGGAGCCATCTTGATCGCCTCCGGGCGGGTCCCGAAGACGCTGAGCACACGGATCATCGTCCGGCCGCAACCGTCCGCAGCTGCTCGGCCATGGTGTGCATCGTGACGAAGCGGTAGCCGCGCTCGAGCACCACCGCAAAGACCTGCCGCAGCAGCCGATCGCGAACACCTTCGTAGCAGGGATGGCCGTACAACACCACCCAGTCTCGCTCATCGAGATGCTGCTCGAGCTGCCGCAGTACTTCCGGCTCGGGAGTGCCCCGAGCGCCGTGATACTCCAGGAACGGGATGGTACGCGGTCCGGAAAGGGTCACCGGAATGGTCCAGTGACCCACCGGTTGTCCGTTCACCGTCGCCCGGTGAGGAGCGCCTCCGATAGCATCGCCGTTGTAGAGAAAGTCGAGCTCATCGAGCAGAGCCATCACCCGCTCATCGGAGTAAAAGCCGGGAGAGGAGAAGCCGGCCGGCTTGCCGAAATGACGGACGAAGTGCCCGTACGACTTCTGTACGTCGGCCCGGAGCACGTCGTCGGGCAACTGATGGAACCGGCGGCTCCAGATCACGTGATCCATTCCGCCATGGAGTCCGAGCTCGTGTCCTTCGGCCTGCATCGCATGCAGCAGCGGCACGAAGGAAAGCCCCACGGGACGGGAAAGGGCGGTCTCGAGGATGAAGCGGGGCCAGCCGGTCTTCTTGATCAGGTGAACCGCATCGCGGTCGGCCAGCTTGGCCTTGGACCGTGCGGTGCCCTGGCCGATCCATTCGACCAGATTGGTGGAGCGGCCCATATTCACGAAGAACGTGTTGGGCACTCCGAAATCGCGGCAGGCAGCCTGAATCCGGGGAAGTCCGTCGGTCGCACATACCCGGTGGTCGACGTCCCACCGGAACGCGAACAGCCGCTCGGTCACCGCGGCATCCGGCTGGCGACTTCGCGATAGATCTCCTCAAATTGTTCCGCCGTGCGATCCCAGTCGAAGAGCCGGAGGGCGCGCTCGCGGCCGGCCTGTCCCATCTGGCGGCGGCGCTGCGGGTCGGCCAGTAGAGAGCCGATGGCCTGGGCCAGCGCCTTCGAGTTGCCCCGGGGCACGACCAGGCCGGTCACTCCGTTCTCCACCACTTCCGGCAGCCCGCCAGCATCACTGGCGACCACGGCAACCTCGCAGCCCATGGCCTCGGCCGCAGGAATGCCGAAACCTTCCTCCAGAGAGGGAATCACCGATACGGCAGCCGCGCGGTAGTACGGCGGGAGGTCGGCATTCGGGACCCAACCCAGGAAGGTGACGTCTTCGGCGATCCCGAGATCTGCTGCCAACTGGACCAGCTCGGGCCGTTCGAAGCCATCGCCCGCCAGGACGATCTTGAGATCGGGGAACTGCGGCTTCAGCTCCGCAGCGGCCTCGAGCAGGAAGCGGATGCCCTTGCGGGGAAACAGCTGCCGGCAAGCAAAGACCATGTTCGGGCCGTATCGTGCATCGGCACGGGTCCCGTTTTCGGGAGGGCTGAAGCGGCGGAGATCGGTGCCGTTGAAGACCAGCCGGATTCGCTCGGCGGGTGCGCCCGCCCGCAGGGCGTGCTGCCGGCAATCTTCAGTGATGGCGGTAAGGGCGCCCGCATGCCGCAGGGTCCAGCGTAGCGGCGGACGAACGTACCAGCGGGTCGGGAAATCGTACCCCTGCTCCGGGTTCACGTACACGTCGCCGCCGTGCATGGTGATGACGCACGGCACACCGAGTCGCCGCGCCGCGAGCACGGCGGCCGGTCCCGTGGGGATGGCCCAATGGGCGTGCACGACGTCGGCGCCGCGAGCCCGGCCGACCGCCACGGTG
>DASUVR010000195.1:0-12009 GCA_036378855.1 Gemmatimonadales bacterium
CGCTTCATGGCCTCGGTCACCGCCTGATCCAGCTCCAGCACCCTGGCGGCTCTTTCCCGCCGCGTCTCCAGAGCCTTCGGCAGGGGTGCGCTCAGCCACTTTTCGGCGCGGCGAAGCACGGGATGATAGGCCCCGCCGGCAAATCGGCCGTTCTCCTGATAGCACAAGCCGATAGTAAGCAGGGCCGGCTCTTCAAACTCGATCTCAAAGTCCCGCTCGGGCCGGCTCTCGGTCTGGGACAGCAGCTCGGCTAACCGAATCACTTCCAGAGAGCGCTCCCGAAGATTGTGAGCCTTTTCGGTGTTGAGCAGCAGTATCCGGTGGGCGACTTCCACATCCGGGACTACGATCGCCACAACTGCCCGGGCCCCCAGCCGCTTCAGCGCGGCCAGCCGGTGATTACCGTTGGGCGTCCAGTAAGGGTGCTTCGCGTCTTCCTCTTCCCCTCCAGTGCTTCCACGCACCACGATCATAGGATCCAGGTAGCGCCCCAGGCGATCCATGGCGGCGGAGAGCCGCTCGACGTGAGGTTTCGAGAGATCGCGTTGATACGGAGTGGGCTCCACCAGATCAATTGGCAGCGCGGCAAAGAGCTGCCAATTTCCTCCGAGCGGATCCTTGTAGGGGGCGAGCACGGTGCCGCCATCGGCCTGAACCGCCTCGGCAAGCCGGGTGAGCGCGGCGGGAGGAGCTCCCGAGTTTATGGCGTCCGGCGGAATGCCTCGCGAGCGCGGCTCCGCCGCCGCCTTCTTTCTGCGACGAGGCTTGGTTTCGCCCGCGGCCTTGGAACGCTTCGGCTCTGCCACTCGATCAAGATACGTGACATTTTCCGGATGATGAAGCAACTCCGCCGCTGGGGCGGAACCCTTGCCGTCCTCCTCACCACCCACAATCTGGCAGCCCAGCAGGTGCTCGGCCGCGCGGTACGCGAGGTGGGAGGGTCTCCCCTGCTCGAGGCGCTGATCGTCCTCCTGGATGACGGCGGGCGGGAGCAGGCGCGAACTGTCACCACTGCCACCGGCGGCTTCGAGCTCCGGGCGCCTCAACCGGGCCGCTATCGTCTTCGAGTTCAGCAGATCGGCCAGCGGAGCTGGGAAACCCCCACCTTCGACCTGGCCGGCAACCAGACCGCACAACGGACACTTCGAGTGCCGGACCAGCCCTTTGAGCTGCACGAGCTCAGCGCCTCAGCCCGACGGCCGAACTGCGCGGTAACCCTGGGTGACGCCACCCTGGGAGCCAACCTCTTACAGGCGGCCCAGACTTCTTTGGCGCTGGCCGAGGCGGAGATAAGCAGGGGAAAGCGGAGCTACGAAACCGAGACTTACCGGCGGGTCGTGCCGGTGGTGGGACCTCCAGAGGATTCCGTGGTGGTCCAGGATCGGCTGACCGGCTGGCCGATCCAGAGCGCCGATCCCGAGCAACTCCGCAGGACCGGCTTCGTGCAGGGTGACTGGCCGGCGCCGAGCCCGCTCAACGATCGACCGGAGACCGGGCCGACTTACTTCGGTCCCGATGCCCGAGTCTTGTTCACGGACTGGTTTCTGGGAAGCCACTGTATCTCTGTGGAGACATCTGATCGAGGCGACAGCAGCTCCATTGTCGCCCGGTTTAAACCTGCCAAAGGCACTCATGGTGCCGCCGCGCTCCAAGGGTCGCTCGAATTCGACCGTCGCTCCCTCACGCTGCACTCACTCAATTTCCAATTCGCTGCCCGACCACGGTGGGCTCCAGCGGGAAGCGCGGGAGGCGAGATCCAGTTTGGCCGACTTCCCGACGGAGCCTGGGTCCCGGTGCGGTGGCAGCTACGGGCACCGGTTCCCAAGGTGGTCGGCGAAGTGCCGAGCTATCGGTTATTCGGTGTGGTGGAGACCGGCGGGCGAGTCGCCGCCGTGTATAACGCCGAAGGGCAGCGGGACCGCGCCGCCGAATCGGCACTTAACGTGGCTGCTCCCGATTGAGCTCCTCCAGGGCGCTTCTGGCTTCCCGTACCCTGCCCTGCAGCTGCGGGTCCGCTTTGTCCCAGAGCCGGAGGAAGTGGGTATAAGCCTGCGTCGCGGAGTCCCTGACTCCGGCGGCTTCGTACGCATGGCCGAGCGCGAGGAATGTGAGCGGTTTGTATAGCGGCAGGAAGTCGAAGCCGTAGCGAAGCCAGCTGATTCCTTCCGCCCGGGTGTCAGACCGGGCGGCGAGATTAAGAGCGAGCTGGAGCCGGGTAAACGCAGTCTCCTCATTGGGCGCAGCCGATCGGTCGAGTCCGGCGCGCATCCGGCTGATCCCGCCGGCGGAATCCCCCTGCAGCAACTGGGCCCAGCCGTCCCCTGCGATCATGAGGCCGCGAATCGACTCAGGCATGGCAGCTGAATCCCGGCTTCCAAGAGCCCGGGCCAGGATTCGACGACCTTCGGAGACGCGACCGCGAAGCACATCGACCATGGCGCTCGCATACTCGGCTTCCGGTCCGGGCGGCAACCCGCGCACGACCGAGTCGAGGACGGGATTGAACGCGGCGGGCGCAAGCCCCAGTACAACTGACCAGGCGATAGTACCCTTTGCCTTTTTCGGGTCCAGCGCTCGGAGTGAGTCGAACACGGCTCTTGCTTCTCGCCAGCGCCCGGTTCCGGCCAACACCTGTCCCCGCACCGCGAGGCCATGGGAGAGGAAAATCGGAGTGCGCGGAGACAGGCCCTGAACCTTGTTAAACGGCCGCAGGACTGAGTCGGACGTTGCACCTTCGGACTGGTAAACCGAGAAGGCGGCCTCCATGATCCAGGATCCTTGGGTCTCCAGTCCATTGAGGATAGCGCTGTCGCTCGGTTCGGGTCCCCAGATAATGCCTGCAGCCGCCTCAACCGCGCTTACCTCGGCGGCGGGGGCCGTGCGCTTGAAGCCCGGGAAATAGCGGTCGAATCGGGCGCGGTCGCGGTAGAGCAGCGCCAGGTCGAGTGGGTGGACCAATGCCGGGAACAAGGTCGAGTCTCGCCGCAGCACACTGTCGAATACCGCCGACACCGAATCAGGCGGCGTCGGACGGTACGCCCGGATGTGGTACATCGACTCACCCAGCTCGTACCAGCCTTCGACGTCCGCCGGGAACGCTGTGACGAAGGCGCGCAGTGAATCGATGGAAGCCGGCTTCCCTTGGTCGAATAGGCGGTAACCAACCAGCAGTCTCCGGTCTCGCGCCGGTAGCCGATTGGCAAACCGGACAGCGGACTCAACTGACTGGTGCGACTCCTTGCTCCCATAGCCTCCGGTCCAGCCGAACGCCTGCGCCCGCCGGAGATGCGCCAGGGCAAAGGTCGAGTCGTTCTCGATCGCGCGGGTGTACGCCGCCAAGGCCGAATCCCAATTCAGCCGCCGGTACAGCCGCTCGCCTTCGAGATAGGCGCGGAGGGCTTCCAGCGAATCGGTGGTGAGCGAGGCCAGCCGGAGGTTGGGGATCGGCTCCTTGGATCGCCACACGTCGCGGAGCAGCGCCAGGCTGAGCCGGTCCACCACGCTCAGAACGCTGTCCGCAGGTCCGTCGACCTGGGCCCGGCCGAGGCGCTCGCCGTCAATGCCGTAGAGATCAGCCGAGAGACGCACTCGTCCCCCGGTGCTCACCGCGCTGCCCAGGACCACCGAGCCGGCGTGGAGATCACGGCCCACCGCAAGCGCATGGGAGAGATCGTCCACGCTCGCACTCCGGGTGCCCCACTTCCGCAGCACGACACGGGGATCCACGGTGTTGATCCCCCCAACGCCCCGCAGGTTGGTGGCGAGAAGATCCATCATGCCTTCACCGAGGAACTCGACCCCAGGCCCCGACGCATGAAAGGGCAGTACCGCCAACGTCTCCGCGGCAGGGGCCACCGTCCGGCCAGTGGAGCGCGTGGCCAGTAAGCCACCGGCCGCGGCGGCGGCGAGGAGCGCCAGCGCAGCCACGGCGTAGCTCCGGCGGCGAGCTCCGGCCGTGGGCGCGCTCCCGGCCCGCCGGAGCGCGGCCCCGAACATCGTCATATCGGGATACCGATCAGCTGGTTCCAGCGCCATTGCCCGAAGCACCACCTGCTCCAGTTCAGGAGGAACCTCCGAGCGGACCCGGCCGACATGCGGGCGCGGGGCGCTGAGCGTCTTGGCAATCACCGACTGATTGGTTGGGCCGGTAAAGGGAGGATCGCCGGCGAGCATTTCGTACAGCACGCAGCCCAGACTGTACTGATCGCTGCGGGCGTCTATGGCCTCCTCGGCACTGGCCTGCTCCGGGCTCATGTACAACGGAGTGCCGATCGCAATGCCGGCCCGGGTGAGCCGGGTGGAGGCCTCGGCTTTCTCGGGCGACACGCCGACCTGGATCGCCTTGGCCACACCGAAGTCCGCCACCACGGCGTGTCCGCCGGTCAGGAGGATGTTTTCCGGCTTGACGTCCCGGTGCACCACACCGTGAGCGTGGGCGTAGGCCAGCGCGTCGGCAACTTCACTTGCGATGGCCACCGCGAGGTCAATCGGCAGACGCCGGTCTCTCTGCAGCCGCTGCCGCAACGTCTCACCCTCGACGAAGGGCATGACGAAGTAGGGCATCGGGCTGCCGTCGCCCAGATCGACCACGCCCGAATCGAAAACAGGAAGGATGTGCGGGTGCTGCAGGTTGGCAGCCAGCTCGATCTCCTGCAGGAATCGCGCGACTCCAGCAGGGCCGCTCAACTCGGGCTGGATGACTTTCAGCGCCACCGAGCGCTTATGGCGGAGATCCCGGGCCTGGTATACCGTCGCCATACCGCCAGCCCCGACCTCCCGCTCCAGGACGTAACGGTCGGCCAGGGCTGACGCGAGCTTCTCAGGGACGTCGCTCATCGAACCCGGAATCTAAGCCCCCACTGATAAGCCCGGCCCGGTTCGGCCGACGTAGATTGATGGCTCATGACGTTCTCTGATTTGCGCGCGCTTCCTTTCGCTCTCGTTATCGCCGCTCGTGCAACCGCGGCCCAGACTCGGCCCTGCGATACAGAATCAGCGGTTAGTCCGAGCCGGGACCTCTATTGTATGGAGCTGGTGGCCGCGCCTGGATTCAGCGGCGTGTCGGGTCATCTCGAGCTGGGCCATGTCCCCGGTCCATTCACCGTCGCCGTCACGCCCGGGGGCCGCATTCGGTTTCGGCTGATCCTCTCGGCAGCAGGGTTGCCTCCGCCCTCTTCGCTCGGTGACTTCACTAGCTACGTAGCATGGGTTGCGACGCCCACCATGGACTCGATCGTGAGACAGGGTGTGGTGAGCAATGGCCGCACAACGCTCGGTGTCGTCGATCTCGAGAAGTTCACCTTTTTGGTAACTGCCGAGCGGAGCCGAAGCCCGCGGCGGCCCGGGCCCCGAGCAGTGCTTCGCGCGCAGTCTCCCGCCACTCGGCTCTTTCCGCCGGACCTGCTTCAACTGACGCTGGGCTCGATGACCGGTTCCGGGCCAGCAGAGAATCCGGAGCACGGCTCACCGCACCACGATCCCGCCTCGATGCCGGACCAATTCGGCTGGACCACGGTGCCAATGCCGCCCGGCATAACAATGCTCCCCGCCGAAATGGCGTTGCGACCCAGCGTGGCCGGTTGGCTTCCGGTGGGACCAGCCGAGCCGGCCCAGCCGCGGGAGCTGATCAAGTTGAACGACGGAGACACCCTCCGTCTGGAAGCGGGCGTCGTCCAGCGGACCATCCGGGATCGGACCTACACCATGCTTGGATTCAACCGGCAGCAGCCCGGACCGTTGCTCGAGGTCAGGCAGAATTCCCGGGTTACAGTGCGATTTCTCAATCGACTGCCGCAGCCCTCATCGGTCCATTGGCATGGGATTCGGCTGGATAATCCGAATGATGGAACTCCTGGGCTGACTCAACCCGCGGTCGAGCCGGGCGCCGAGCTGGTTTACCACCTGCGCTTCCCCGACGCGGGGATCTACTGGTATCACCCGCACGTGCGAGAGGACCTCCAGCAGGAGCTGGGTCTCTATGGAAACCTGCTGGTCCGTTCCGACTCCGGGACGCTGGAGGCGGTAGACCGGGAGGCCGTTTTGATGCTGGATGATATCCTGGTGTCCGATGCCGGAGTGGTGCCCCTGGGACGAGAGGCTCCGACGCACGCGTTGATGGGTCGTTTCGGCAATGTGTTTCTGGTAAACGGTGAGCCCGACTACCGCCTGCGACTCAAACGGGGTGAGGTCGTCCGCTTCTACCTGACCAACGCTGCCAACGCCCGGATGATGAACCTTTCATTTCCGAACGCTCGGATGAAGCTGGTAGGCTCCGATCTGGGTGCCTACCAGCAGGATGAATGGGTAAGTAGCGTGGTAATTGCTCCCGCCGAGCGCTACATCGTAGACGTGCGATTCGACCGGCCAGGCAAGGTACCGCTGCTGAATCGAGTGCGCGGGCTCAACCATCTGTATGGCCGTTTTTTCGATGAGGTGGACACTCTGGGCCTGGTAGAGGTTTCGGCCAAGACGGCCTCGAGGCACCGGGACGGCAATTTCGGGGAGCTCAAGCACCACGCTGAAGTCGCTGCAGAGCTGGAGCGGTACAGGCGGGCCGCCGATAGCGCACCGAAGAAGACTCTGGTTCTCACCCTGCACACGACGGGCCTGCCCGCTATCAGCCAGCGGCTGATGCAGCTGGACTCGATCTACTTCCCTCCGGTGGAGTGGAGTGGAACGATGCCGATGATGAACTGGGCCTCAACCAGCCGGCAGGTTGGTTGGATCCTACGCGATCCGGCCACCGGCAAGGAGAACATGGACATTGACTGGCACTTTCGCCGAGGCAAACCAATCCGGATCAAGCTGGTGAATCAGCGGCAGAGCGTCCATGCCATGCAACACCCCATCCATTTTCACGGACAGCGATTTCTGGTTTTGGCCGTGAACGGAGAGCCCAATCGAAACCTGGCCTGGAAGGACACCGTTCTGGTGCCCGCAGGAAGCACGGTGGATATTCTGCTCGACCCCTCCAACCCGGGTCGCTGGATGGTTCACTGTCATATCGCCGAGCACCTGTCCGCCGGGATGATGGCAGCGTTCACGGTAGAGTAGACGATCCTTCAATCGTGCAGGATCACATTTTGGGAGAACTTATGCGGGCCCTCGCCTTGCTCCTTGCGCTGTCCACTTCGCCGGCCGCGATGCTTCTTGCCCAGCGACCCGACTCGCTGGCCGAGGAGGTGCGGAAGTATGTGTCGCTGGATACCGGGTCTGTGGCGCTCACCCACGTGCTCCTGATCGACGGGACCGGCAGCGCTCCCAAGGCCGACCAAACTGTGCTGGTTCAGAACGGGCGCATCGCGCAGGTCGGGCCGGCTGCCAATGTCCGTGCGCCGGCCGGGGCGGTCACGATGGATCTCAATGGACACACCCTGATTCCCGGCCTGATCGGGCTGCACGACCATCTCTTCTACACTGCGGCAGGCGGTCGCGCGGCCCAGATGTCCTATACCGGCCCCCGGCTGTACCTGGCGTCGGGAGTCACCACCATCCGCACCGCCGGCGGCCGCTCGCCTTACGCCGAGATCAATCTGCGGGAGAACATCAACCGGGGCCTGGTGCCGGGGCCCCGGATTCACCTCACCGCTCCGTACATCACCGGTGCGGCTGGCGGCGGCAGTATGGACGTGGTAACCACGCCGGAGGAGGCGCGGCGGTTCGTGGCGTACTGGGCCAGTGAAGGCGCCACCTGGATCAAGGCGTACACCGATATCCGCCGGTCGGAGCTGGGAGCGGCCATCAAGGAGGCCCATCGCCGGGGGATCAAGGTCACCGGCCATCTCTGCTCGGTTTCATTCCGGGAAGCGGTGGAGCTGGGGATCGACAACCTGGAGCATGGGATGCTGACCGCCTCGGATTTCGATCCGTCGAAGCAGCCCGATGTGTGTCCGGTCAGCGTCGTCGGCCGCAACAACGCGGCCGATGTGCAGAGTGAAACCGCGAAGTCGGTGATTCAGACGATGATTCGGCACAAGGTGTCGATGACATCGACCCTTGCAGTGTACGAGCCGTTCGTCGCCAATCGTCCGACCAAGGACGCGCGGGTGCTGAATGCGATGTCGCCCGAGGTGCGGGCCAGCTACATGAAGATGCGCAATGAGATCGACTCCAGCGGGAGCGGCCCGATTGCGGCGGAGGGACTGCAGAGCGCCATGGCATTCGAGAAGGAGTTCGTGGAGGCTGGAGGTCTGCTCGCGGCCGGCGTGGATCCGACCGGCCTGGGCGGGGCGCTGGCCGGCTATGGCGATCAGCGAAACTACGAGCTGCTGACTGAGGCCGGATTCACTCCCCAGCAAACCATACAGATCATGACCTTGAACGGAGCACGGATTCTGGGAGTGCAGCAGCGGCTGGGCTCGGTGGAGAAGGGCAAGCTCGCCGACCTGGTGGTGCTCAAGGGCGACCTGACCAGCCAACCTTCGGCTATTCGAAACCCCACCGTGGTGTTCAAGGACGGCGTGGGGTACGACCCGGCCAAGTTGATTGCGTCGATCGAAGGACGGGTAGGGATCGATTAGTTCCGATGGCGATATCGGGCGTAATTCGAGTCGATCGACGAGAGATCGAGATCAGCCGTCCGGAGAAGGTGCTCTTCCCCGACGACGGCATCACCAAGGGAGACCTGATCGAGTACTACGCCCGGATTGCGCCGCGCATGCTGCCGCAGCTGAGGGACCGGCCGCTCACGCTGGAGCGTTATCCCAACGGCATCAACACCAAACGTTTCTTTCAGAAGGAGGTCTCGTCCTACTTCCCCAAGTGGATCCGGAGGTTCACGGTGGAGAAGGTGGGAGGGACCGTCACTCACGTCATCTGCAACGACACCGCCACTCTGGTCTACCTTGCCAATCAGGCCTGTGTCACGCCCCACATTTTTCTGAGTCGCACCGATAAGCTCGACGTACCGGACCAGCTGGTTTTCGACTTGGACCCCCCGGGCGACGACTTCGACCTGGTCAAGGCGACGGCGCTGGACTTCAAGCAGTTACTCGATGACCTGGAGCTGCCGGCTTTCCTCAAGACCACTGGGTCGCGCGGGCTTCACGTGGTGGTACCCTTGCTGCGGCGGGAGCCGTATGACAATGTTCGCGCCTTCGGACGGGATCTGGCGGGCGTCATCGTGAGCCGGGTACCCCAAGCCCGGACGATGGAGCAGCTCAAGGCCAATCGGGGCAATCGGATCTTCATCGACACCAACCGGAACGGCTACGCCCAGCTGGTGGCGCCGGCCTATGCGGTGCGGGCGCGCAAAGGAGCACCGGTCTCGGTACCGCTGGACTGGGGTGAGCTCAAGAAGAAGGATCTTCGGGCCAACAGCTTCACCATCCGCAACGTCTTTACCCGCCTCGATCGGATAACCGACCCCTGGGCCGATTTCTGGGACAGTGCGGTGTCTCTCGCCAAGGCCCGGCGCAAGCTCGGGCGATCGGCGCGCTAGCCGGGCTTCCCGCCTTCCCGCCCGCCGTTCGCCTCTCCGCCTCTCCGCCTCTCCGCCTCTCCGCCCGTTACAGATACCGGCCAACCGCCATCGCGCTCGCCGCAATGACCAGTAAGCCTGCGGCGACCCGGGCGGCCATCGCCATCCGGTCCTGGAGCCGGCTCAGCTCGGCCTGCTGTTCGGCTGACGGTGGGGCCGACCCAATCGCCTGCACAACGGCCAGCATCTTTCGACCCGCCGAGCCGCTGATCCCGCCTCCGATGGCCGCAGCAAGGATGGCGGCGAGCGCGCCCACGCCATAGGCCATCCCGGGCCGGGTCCCGGCCCAGGCCCCATGGGTCGCCGCCGCCATCCGGACGTACAGGGTCAATCCCGACAATACGGTCAACCCCGCGGCGAGCCCGAGATAGAACTGCAGCCGTTGCTGCTGCATGAGGATCTGCATGAACCGGCCCCCTTCCCGTCCAGTCGCACGCACCGTCGGAATGAGGAATCCGGCCAGCAGGACCATGGCCCCAGCCCAGAAGAGTCCGCCCAGGATGTGAATGAGACGGAGAAGGATCGTCAGGGTATGCTCGCCCATGCGTCGGCCTCGCGGATGTTCGTTGTACCTGCTGTACGATTGGCTGGTACAGTGTATACGGCATCGTTGCACTTCTCCATGGCAGGAGGTGGCGGCAGGGTGTGGAGCGGCGGTTAGCTTTAAGCTTCACCCAGGTGCTCGAGCCTATGCCCCCTACCAAACTCATCGGTCTCCCGGTCCAGACCACGCCGGCCGACCTCAGAACCAGCCAGGGCTTCCGCCGGCAGCTCCCCGCCGATCTCCTGCGCCAGGCCTCGCGGCGTCTCCAGATTCTTGCCCTGGTCGGGGCGAGCCTCTGGGTTCTGGGCCCTGCCTTCGGCCACCTGGCTTTGGGGCTGACCCAGCCCAATGATCACAGGTGGGTGGAGTTCGGGGCGATCGACAAGATTGCCGCACTGGGGGTGGCCATATCACTCGCTGTGTTCCTCTACACCCGGATCCGCGAGCGAAACCCCCGCTTCGTGATGGACCTGGCCATGCTCTACATGGTCGCGTGCGCTGGGTGCATTGGGCTGATGATTCACTGGGGTCCGCCCTCGGGAACGTCGATGGACCCCACGCCGATGATCACCTGGACTGCGCCGCTGATTCTCATGTTTGCGGCGCTGATGCCGGTGCCGCCTTGGAAGATGGCTCTTGCCGGTCTCATCGCCGCATCCATGGATCCGCTCGGCATGATCACTGCCCAAATCCAAGGGGTGTACCACTTCGGCCCGCTCCGCAACGCATTTCTGATGCACTATCCCAATTACTTGTTGTTGGGAGTGGCGGTAGTGATCTCCCGGGTAGTGACTGGCCTTGGACGCGAGGTGGCGAAGGAACGGGAGTTGGGCAGTTACCGGCTGGGTGAGTTGTTGGGCGAAGGAGGCATGGGAACCGTGTACCGGGCAACTCACCGCATGCTGGCCCGCCCCGCCGCCATCAAGCTGATCCGCCCTGAGGTGCTCTCCTCCCAGGATCCCCGCAGCGCAGACCTGGCTGTCGCCCGGTTCAAACGGGAGGCCGATGCCGCCGCCAAACTCCGTTCACCCCACACGGTGGAGCTGTACGACTTCGGCGAGACCGAGGACGGTACCTTGTATTTCGTGATGGAGCTGCTCGAGGGTCTGGATCTGGAGACCCTGGTGCGGAAGCAGGGTCCCATCCCGCAGGGGCGGGTGATCCACATCGTGCGGCAGGTCTGCGACTCACTGGAAGAAGCCCATGCTTCCGGGCTGGTCCACCGGGACATCAAGCCGGCCAACATCCACGTGGGACGGGTGGGCCTGAAACACGATTTCGTGAAGGTGCTGGATTTTGGACTGGTAAAATCGGTGGTGCCGCAGAGCGACGACGCCATGGCCACAGCCATCGGACTCACCCCGGGAACCCCAGCGTACCTGGCTCCCGAAATGGCGCTGGGGGAATCTCCTGACGGCCGAGCCGACCTTTACGCCCTCGGCTGTGTCGCGTATTTCCTACTTACTGGACACTTGGTGTTCCAGGCCGGCAACGGGCTGCAGATGATCACCAAGCACATCCAGGAGAAGCCGGTGCCTCCCTCCCAACGCTCCGAGCTGGATGTTGCTCCGGAGCTCGATCGGGTGGTGCTCGCCTGTCTGGCGAAGAAACCGGACGACCGGCCGCGGAGCGCCGCCGAGTTGGAGCGGATGCTGGGGGAGATCGAGGTCGAGCCGTGGAGTGAAGAGGCCGCCACGCAATGGTGGCAGATGCATCAGCCAGCGTAGGAGACTCCTCTGACCCATCATCACTGTGCCGACGGAACGACAGGGCATAGGCGCGCCTGGCCGGCTTTGACGCTGTGTCTCCTCGCCTGCGTGACTGAAGGCGGAAGCCTGGCCGTGTCCGCCGGTGCACCGGTTTCCGCCGCGGTCCGGGGCCGTATCACGAACTGCGGCGAACCGGTGCCGGACGCATCGGTGCTGCTGCTGGTGCAGCAGGACCTGCAGGAGCAGGCCCGGCCGGTCGACACCCAGCTTGGTCCGGT
>DASUVR010000196.1:0-3072 GCA_036378855.1 Gemmatimonadales bacterium
GCACAGTCCTCCCCCGGGTGGACATCATCATGGCCTATGAGAACATGGACGGGAAGATCATTGATGCGGCCGCCGCTTCCGGCGCCAAGGGCCTGGTCATCGCCGGGGTAGGAAACGGCAACATGACCAAGAGCGCGCTCGATGCCCTGGCTGCCCAGGCCAAGAAGGGGATCGTCTGCGTGCGCTCGACCCGGGTTGCCACCGGCCAGGTGGGGCGGAACGTGGAGGTCAACGACGACAGCCTGGGCACCGTCGCCTCGCTGGGGCTGAACCCGCAGAAGGCGCGAGTGCTCCTTCGGCTGGCGCTGCTGAAGACCAAGGATCCGAAGACGATCCAGCGGTACTTCGACGAGTACTGACGAAAACCGTCTTCAGTCTTCAATGCGCTCTTCTTTCGCCTGGGGTCTTCTGGCGCTTGCCATGACCAGGGCCGGGTCGGTCTGCGCCCAGCAGGCCGACTCGACCGCCAAGGATACCAGCGCGGCTGCAGGCGTCTCGGCTGGAGAGGCGGAAGCCGACCCGCCCCGCCGTCGGCTGGTGAAGTGGAACGAGTATGAGGGTCCGCTGTTCACGCTTCGGGTGGGCGCCGGATTTCTGGTGGACTACGCCACCTACGATCAGGACGAGGCCAGCAAGGAGCAGCGAGACCTCGAGCCCGGGTTCAAGATTCGCGACTCCCGGCTCATCATCAGCGGACGGATCAAGACCAAGCGCCGGCTGACCTACCAGGCCGGGTTCATGTACGACGGGTACACCGACGAGTGGTTCGTCCGGCAGACCGGCTTGATGCTGGCCATCCCGGAAGCGTGGGGACACCTCTGGGTCGGCCGAAGCAAGGAGGGACCCAGCCTCAATCGGGTGATGACCGGATACGATGGGTGGACCCACGAACGGTTCACCTTTTCCGACGCCGCCATTCCCCTGCTGGCCGACGGCATCAAGTGGCTCGGCTACCTGCCCGACCGGCACCTGATCTGGAACCTCGGCGTGTTTACCGACTGGCTCTCGAAAGACCAGAGCTTCTCCTACTTCCACCAGGCAGTGGCCGGCCGCATCGCCTGGGTGCCGATGGCCTCCGACAGCCTCGGCAAACTGGTCCACCTCGGCATGTCGTTCCAGATCGGCAAGCCGGAGGACGATACCCTGCAGCTCAAGTCCAAGCCGGAAGCCAGCGACGCCCCGAACTTCATCGACACGGGGAAGTTCCACGCGACGTCGGCCAATCTGCTGGGATTCGAGGCGTACTACCGGCCGGGCCCATGGCTCTTCGGCACCGAGTACTACTGGGAGAAGGCCGGCTCACCCGAAACCGGGGATCCGGTCTTCAGCGGGGGCGACATCTTCGCCAACTGGCTGGTTACCGGCGAGACCCGCTCGTACAACACGGTGGGCGGTTACTTCAGGCAGGTGTCACCGAGGAGGACAGTGTTCGAGGGCGGACCGGGGGCGGTGGAAGTCCTGTTGAGATTCTCCTATAGCGACCTGAATAGCGGCACTCTGCAGGGTGGAACCTTCTGGCGGCTCACTCCCATGGTGAACTGGCACCTCTCCGATTTCCTCCGGCTCGAGCTCATCTACGGTTACGGCAGGCTCGATCGGTTTGCCCTCAAGGGCAACACCCAGTTCTTCCAGAGCCGTTTGCAGATGGAGTTCTAACCGCGCCAGACACACGCGCTGATGTATCGATCGACCTGTAAAACTTCCTGAACGGAGAAGGCGGATGCGTCCAGCGACCACCACGGCACGTCACACCTGGCTGTGCACCGCAGGTGCGGTATTCATTGCTGGACTGGCTGCGCTCATCATTCTTCCCACGCGGGCAGTCGCCCAGGACGAGGCGGGCCGGACCGAGGCCGATACCAACGCCGTTGCGGACTCGGTTTATACCACCAGCATTGCTGGAGAGTTCCGCCCGGCGAAGGGTTTCGATATTGTCAGAACCAAGCGAGCCAGCCTGAACATCAGCTTCTATGGTTTGTTCCGGTACATGAATCAGTCGCCCGGGACTTTCATCGACCACCTGGGCCGGGAGCGTACGGTAAAGGCCCGGAACGACCTCAACTGGCACCGGACCTTCGTGTGGCTCACCGGTTTCTTCTTTGTCCCGAAGTTTCGCTACAATATCTCGCTCTGGTCGCTGCCCACCACGCAGCAAACCCTGCTATTCGGTAACCTGCAGTATCGGGTCAGTCCGGCCCTTGGGCTCGGGGTAGGAATCGCACCCAACCTCACGGCCCGCTCGGTGCAGGGCTCCTGGCCCTTCTGGGGCTCCAGCGACCGGCAGATGGCGGAGGATTTCTTTCGGGGCGGGTTCTCATCTGGCTTCTTCGTGACCGGTCAGCCGCTTCAGAGGTTCTGGTACACCGCTTCGATCAACACCAACATCAGCCAGCTCGGCACCACCGCCGCCAACGACTCCCGCGACATGGCGTACAGCGCGAGCGTTGCCTGGCGGCCCACCACCGGTGAATTCGGGCCCCGTGGTGGTCTGGGCGACTTTGAGTACCATCGGGAGCTGGCTACTCAATTCGGCATATCGGCCTGCCACAGCCGCGAATCGCGCTACGCCAACGACACCGCGCCACCCAACGCAACTCAGATCAAGCTTTCTGACGGGATCAACCCGTTCGATGCCGACGCGCTGATTCCGGGAGTGACGGTGCAGAAGCTGAACTACGACGAGATGGCCTTCGATGCCGGCTTCAAGTATCGGGGCTTCTCCTTCCAAAGCGAGGTCTACGTCCGGAAGCTCTCCGACTTCAAGGCGGCGGCCGGTCCCGTCCCCCTGGAGTCCATCGTGGACAAGGGTTTTCAGGTCCAGGGCATGCACATGGTAGTGCCGCGCCTGGTTGGGGTCTATGCCACCTACGGGAAGGTGTTCGACGAGTTCGACCGGAATCCTTGGGAGGTGTCGGGAGGGGTAAGCTACTACCCCAGCGGGTCTCGTAGCTGGCGGCTGAACCTCCATCTCATCAAGATCGACAAGAGCCCGGCTGCATCGAATTTCGGGTTCTACACCTCGGGCCAAACCGGCACAACCATCTCTTTAGGCACGGATATCCTCCTGTGACC
>DASUVR010000197.1:0-4264 GCA_036378855.1 Gemmatimonadales bacterium
ACGCGGATTACGCAGATTAAAGCATAGGCGGCTAATAAACTGTTAGAAAGGAGGCCCGGGCTGGTGCACCGGATCGTCGAGCACCAGCGCCTGCAGTTCCGCTCCAACCGGCGTCTCGAACTGAGCCTCCGGCAGGATCAGCAGAGCATTCGCCAGAACCATCGAGGTCAGAATGCCGGACCCCTGGGGGCCGGTCAGCCTGGCCTCCGGTCCGCTGCTGCCCTCAGTGACCACTCCTCTAAGGAAATGCTGTAGCCTCGGCTTGACGCTGATCGGCTCGGCCGCGGTCACCTTGACTGAGCGGCGGAACGGCAGAGGCTGGCCCATCATCTTTCGAATTGCGGGGCGCACGAACAGCTCGAAGGTGACCATGGTGCTCACCGGGTTACCCGGCAAGCCGATCCAGGGCTTCTCTCCCAGGAGCCCGAAGCCAACCGGTGCCCCGGGCCGCATCCGCAGCTTCCAGAAGCGGAGCTCTCCTCCGAGTTGCTCCAACACGGCCCGAACGTAGTCATGTTCGCCCACGCTTATCCCGGCCGTGGTGACCAGGAGATCGCAGTCCCGTGCCCGAGCGAGGTGGGCCTGCAGACTCTCCGGCGTGTCGCGAGCAATACCCAGGTTAACCGGCTCACCGCCTGCCTGCCGCACCAGGGCCACGAGCGTGTGGGTGTTGCTGCTGGCAATCTTCTGTCCGCTCAGAATCGCTTCGGGCTGGTCGATATCGACGATCTCATCGCCGCTTCCCAGAATCGCGACCCGCGGCCTGCGGTAGACCAGCGGATGCGCCACGGCAAGCGATGCGAGCACTCCTAACTGGGCCGGCCCCAGCTCGGCGCCAGGTTGCAATACCGTGCTGCCCTTTCGGATGTCCTCCCCGGCGCGGCGAATGTTCACCCCCACGTCCCGGTCATTGAGGATGGTGACGGTGTCCGCGCCCCCATCCGTGTCCTCCTGCCGAATGACGCTGTCGGCCCCATCCGGGAGCGGCGCGCCGGTGAAGATGCGGGCACACTCGCCAGGTCCGATCGATCGGGACGGAAAATGTCCTGCCGGCAGCTGCTCGACCACGCAAAGCCGAACCGGTTGGCTTTGACTTGCTCCCCGGACGTCGCTCGCCCGTGCGGCATAGCCGTCCATGGCGGAGTTGGTCCAGGCAGGAATGTCGAGCCGGCTTACGACCTCTTCGGCGAGTACACAAGCCAGCGCGTCGTCGAGTGGGATGCGCAGGGTGGGCTGCTGCCGCACCTCATCCAGGATCCGCTGGGCTGCCTCAGCGGCGCTTAGCGGCGCGGTCACTGGTCGAGAAGGAGCGAGCGATCCCATGCCAGGTTGGCGAGCAGCTGAAGCCAGATGGTGTCGTGGAAATGGAGCACGGCGCAGTCTGCCCTGAAATCAGGGTCGTCGGTGACTACGGCCACCCACTCCGATGCGTTCGTTGCTGCCGGATCGTATAGCGGAACGCTCGAGGCCGCGCGGCGGAAGACCTCGATCTTGGGAAGAGCGGACGACTTATATCCCTCGGTCAGCACGATATCCGCGCCGTGCATGTACTGCCGAGCCAGCCCAATCGGGTCGTAGCTGTCCGCGGTGCGCTCGAACAGGACTCGAAGGTCCGGTGAGGCGATCAGTACTCGCTCGGCGCGGCCCTCGTGAAAGTGACGCCAGGTATCGCTGCCATGACGGTCGGCATCGGCCGGGTGATGCCCGTGCTTGATGGTCATCACGCGGTGGCCTCGGCGGACCAGCTCACTGGCCAGCGCCACGGTCAGCGTGGTTTTGCCGGCGTTCTTGCGGCCAATTACCGAGATGATGCGTGTTGCCGCCACAATTCGTCCGCCCGCGCGAGGTCGGCCGCGGTGTTCACATTGAAGAAGAGGAGGTCGGGATCGGCCAAAGTTCGCACTCGGTCCAGGGAGAGGATACCGACGCGTATCGACGGGTGGAACCCGATGGCGCGGAGGTCACCCTGATCCAGACTCGCGGAGATTGCCGCGGCGCAGGCCGGGCCGTAGGCCGCGCAGAGAGGCTCAACCCCACGGCGCCCATCGCTCTGCGGTAGCATGGCATCGTATTGGGTCAGCCCCTGGGCCAGAGCACGGATGAGAGCATGAGAGACGAAGGGCATGTCCCAGGCGACGCATACCACCGGTGCCGGTGCCGTTACCACTGCGGTGTAGATGCCGCCGAGCGAGCCGAGGCCCGGACGCACGTCGCTGACGGTGCGGAGATCAGGTCTCCATCCAGAGGCATCAGGGGCATTGGCAACGAGGAGCGGGGGCTCGCCCAAAGCTTCTTCCATCGTCTGCACCAGCCGATCGAGAATGCGCTCCCCTCCTACCAGCTCCAGTCCCTTGGGCTTCCCGCCGAACCTCGTGGCGCCACCACCTGCCAGAATCGCTCCTCGAACCTGCTGAGCTTCGCTCAATACCTTCTCCCCTTCCTCCGCTCGAGCACCACGTCGAAGCCGATGGATAGGCTGAACAGATGTTTGAAGGTCATCTCGTGAGGAGGAATGGTGCGGGCCTGAGGGGTTGCGGCGGTGACGGTCTGCACGCCGGTAATGTTGTCCCGGATTTCCCACCGGAGTTGATAGCCGGGGGCAATGGCCGCAGTGAACCCGGCCCCGAGCGCAAACTGGGGCTCGACCCGGGACTCGTGATCATCGTCGTAGACAATCAGATCGGCTGTACCCTCAGCGGTGGGGAAGTGCCCCACCATTCGGATCGAGCTCTGGTTACTGAAAACCAGACCGAGGTTACCGCGAAAGTAGGGCGAGAACGTGCTTCGGCTGTTGAAGCGGTACACCGGTCCTGCCGAGAGGGTGACCGCACTGGCCGATTTGGTAGCTCCCTGAATGGACTGGCACGTGGTAACCACGTCCGCGGCCCCGGACGAGAATACCATGCGGCAGCTGTCCTCGAATCCCAATCCCAAGAGATAGGCTTCTGCCGCAATCCCGAGGTTGTCGCCCGGGAAATAGGTTCCCGCAAAGCTGATCCCGAGATTGGTCCGGATATCCCGGCCCAAAGCCATGGTGTCGGTTGGCGTGATGAACTGGACCGGTTGGGCATCCACCTCCCAGAGATCGGTGCCCCGCACCACTCCACCAGCAACCGTGAATATGAGCCGGGCCTGGTCCTTGGTCTGACCCCAGCCCGCGCGGGCCCAGAGACAACCTCCCAGCGTCAAAATTCCGCAGACCAGCATTCGGACCGGCATCAGCGCCCCAGGAATTGGTGGTCTACCGCGAGACAGCGATCCATTACCACGGCGATCCCTGCCTCTTCCAGCTTACGAGCAACCTCGGCATGGCGAACGCCCACCTGCATCCAGACCAGTTGGGGCCTGACTTCGAGCAGCTGCTCCAGCAGAGCCGGGACATACTCCGAGCGGCGGAAAATATTCACGATGTCGATGGGACCGGCCGCCGCCCGGGCCGAGCGGAGATCGGGATACACCGGCTCCCCCAGGGTCACGCCTCCCGCAGGGTGGACCGGGATGATGGTGTAGCCCGCCTGCTGGAGATACGCAGCGACTCCGTGACTGGGTCGGTCAGGCTTTCTGCTGAGTCCGACCACGGCGATTCGACGGGCGTTTCCGACGAGCTCTGCCAGCCGTGCTCTGTCGGCTGGCACCCTCAGCGGGCTCCATGGCGCTGAGGATGAGCGCTTACCGCCCGGCCGACCAGGATCATGCCGCTTCTTCGGGCGATCTCGACGGCCAGGGTCGAGGGGACCGACGGGGTGGCCACGTATGCCAGGCCGGCGCGGGCCGCCTTGAACGCCAGCTCCGCGGAGATGCGTCCGGTTACCAAGAGTCCCATGCCCTGAACGGGGCGGCGGGCCAGCAGTGCGGCTCCCAGAGACTTGTCGACCGCGTTATGGCGCCCAATGTCCTCCGCGTGGGCAATCAACTCCTGTGACGCGGGGTCAACCAGGGCGGCGGCATGAATCCCTCCGGTGTCCTTGTACCGCTCGCCTTTGGCGAATAGGGCCTTGAACAGGGCTCGCAATTGGTCCACCTCGGGCACAACGCCGCGTGCCGGCTGCGCTTCGATGGTGGCGGGGTCCGCCAGGAAAGTGGAGACGGCACCGCAGCCGGATGCCAACACAGAACGTCGGCCCTCGCTCTGCACCGCGAGCACCCGCTCTTCCGGAACTTCAGCCCAGAAACCGAGGTCGGTGGCGCAAGGGCGGAGGCGCACCTGATCAATGGAGTCGATGTAGCCTTCGCCGTGCAGCCAGCCGATCGCCAGCTCCTCCAG
>DASUVR010000198.1:0-2532 GCA_036378855.1 Gemmatimonadales bacterium
GCGCGGATTACACTCGAGATTCGGCTGAGCCGCCCGCTCCCCACCTCCTCAGGTTCCTTTCCCTAACCGAATAGTTGCTCGTCATTTAGCTCGCCGGATCTGGCCTGGGATTCTCCGGACTTCTGGAATAAGTCCGGTTGGCTGGAGCGGGATGCAATCGCTATCGCACCAGCTCGGAGAATAGGGCAAGCTGTACAGAATCCGTGGGGGGTGCCGGTCCAAGGTCGGGCACGTGTCTTGTACTTCGGCGGATCGGCAGTCTCAGACCGAACCTCAGCCCGGAGTCGAGTAATGCATGCCCTGTTGAAGAAAGCCCTTATGGGAACAGCCGCGCTTGTGCTGGCCGGCTCCAGCACCGCGTCGGCCCAGGTAGGACTGACCTCGAACGTTGCCACCGTTGCGCTTACCGCGACGAAGGCGGCAACCCTGACGGTCAGCACGAACGTCGCCACCGCGACCCTGGCCAGCATCACGGACAACTCCACGGCCAACCAGTTCACCCCCGTGAGCGTGACCACCGACTGGAACCTGAACGCCGGCTCCTCGGTGGGGGTGATAGGCTGGTTTGCCACGCCGGCACAGGCGCTGGTGAACGGTACTGACCTGATCCCCTCCTCGAAGGTCGAGGGTCGGGTTGGGGCCGGGGCGTTTGCCGCCTTCACCAACGCTGCCGTCGGCGGCGTCGGAGTGGCCGGCGGAAGCCTGCAGCTCTTCAGCCAGGCAGTGGCAGCGGGCAGCTACTTCGGAACCCGCACCGACCAGCTGGATCTCCGGTTGAACCTGACCGGCACCACCGCCATGGCCGGCAACTATACCGGTACGCTCAACCTCCAGGCGGTCGTTCAGTAAGCGACGAGCGAAACCTGGGCGTAATAGCATGGGCAGCCGTCCGTTCGGTCTCTTCTTCGCCCTGAGCGCATTTCTGGCGCTCGGGGCGAAGGAGCTTTATGGGCAGGCCCGGATCATCTCCCTGGCAGCAACCTCTCCTGCCGACCTCTCTCTGGTGATCACTTCCGGCGCGATACAGACCATAGCCGGAGTAACCGATAATGCTGTTAACAACTTCCCGTCTCCGGTGGTCCTTCAGACCACCTGGAGCGTCAACCCGGGGCAGACCAACACGGTGAATCTGGTGGCCTATTTCCTGGTTCCCGCACAGGCGCTGGTGGGCGCCACGACTCAAATCCCCTCCAGCCGGGTGCTGGCCCGGATGTCCACCGGGCTTCCGACCGCATTCACCCCGATTACGCAGAATGCTTTTGCCGGAGTGGGCACCGCCGGCGGAAGCCTGCGGCTCTACTCAGTGAACATCGGCGGCAGCAACAAGAACTCGACCCGCACCGACAACCTCGACCTGCAACTGAATCTGGTCGGCTTCCCCACCCTGCCTGCGGGATCGTATGCCGGCGTGCTCAACCTCCGAGTGATTACCCAGTGAGGCCCGACGGCCGAGCAGCGTGGCTGGGTCTTGCGGTCCTCTGCGGCGCCTTCCTGCCGCTGCGGCCAATGGTAGCGCAATCGGTGAGTCCGCCCATCGCGGAGCATCAGGAGCGAGCTCATTCCAGCTTCCAACTCAGCAATGCGTCCATTTTCCCTCTCAGTGTCGTGCTCGAGGTGCGCGGCTTCCGCATCTCCGAAGATGGGGACGTGATCGACGTTCCGCTCGATACCAGCCGCATCCACGTCAAGCTTTCGGAGATGAGCTTTCGGCTCCCTCCGAAGGGGATTCGGACGGTCTTCTACGAGGCCACGAGCGACAGTCTTCCCGCCTGGTTCACGATCCTGAGTGCAATGACGGGAGCACGCACGGATAACGGACTGAACGTCCGCATTCTTCTGCCTCACGTGGTCTATCTGAATCAGAAGCAACCGCTCCGAAAGGAAGAGGTTGTGATTCGTCGGTTCGAGCAGGATCCTGGCACGAACAAAGTCCGGGTCCAGCTGGAGAATCTGGGGCCTCACCTGGGCCGGGTTCATCAACTGGCCGTGAGCACGCACGACAAGGTCGGTCAACCGGGCGGCGGGTTCCCGCTCATGCCTCACAGCCGCCGCTGGGCCGAGCTACCATGGGATAGTCCAGCGCAGCCGACGCGCTTGAGCATCCGCTTCGCCCGTTTCACCGTCGATACCGTCCTCACTCCCGTAGCGGCGTCGCTTGCCGCCGATTCGAGCGCGAGCGCTCTCCGGCCGTGAGCCGCTCGGTCCGCCAATCCCGATTGGCGGGGAAGGTCGTCCTTGCCGGAATTCTGCTCCTTTTCCCCCCCATCATCGCTCAGGCCCAGACCGTAGTTGAGGTCCAGGGTGGTGGCTCCTCGCTCTCGGGTGGCTACGGAGCAACGGCCAATTTCTGGCGATCCGGAGTGGACGGGTGGGTGGGACTGGGATATCTGGATGGCTTCCGCGCGGGCGCTTTCCTCAGAAGGGCCGCAGGCCATGGCGACACCCTGGGTGTCGGTAACAGCGCACTGAACATGCGGCTGCCCACCGACATCTTTACTCCCGGATACAATCTGCTGGTCCAGGGACTCAGCT
>DASUVR010000199.1:0-10547 GCA_036378855.1 Gemmatimonadales bacterium
CTGGGCGCCAGCGGCGGAAAGGTGTTCCGGCTTTACCTGCTGGAATCGGGGTTGATGGGTCTGGCCGGAAGCCTGGTCGGCACCTTGCTGGGCATTGCCCTGCAGCAGCTCCTTCCCCGGCTGCTCGGAAGCTTGCTGCCGGTTGAGGTGGTTCCTGGAATTTCCTGGAATTCCGTTGCGCTCGGGATCGGGGTTGGCTTCTGGATCACCTTGATCTTCACCAGTTTCCCTCTTCTGGCCGTGCGCGCCGTTTCACCGCTTCGAGCGCTGCGCCGGGTCTATGAGAGCGAGCGCCCCACTCGCGATCTCTGGTGGGCTGTGGCGACCGCGGCGCTGGCCGCCAGCATCCTGCTCCTCGCGGTTTATCAGGTCGGCAGCTGGCGTCAGGGGGTCATCTTCGCGGGAGGCGCCGGACTCACGCTTCTGCTGTTATGGGCTTCCGCCTGGAGTCTTACCTATACACTGCGGCGCCGATTCCCTCAGGGAATGCCGTACGTGTGGCGGCAGGGACTGGCCAACCTGTACCGGCCCGCCAACCAGACCACGATCCTGATTCTGGGTCTCGGATTCGGAGCGTTCCTGTTGGCGACCCTCTATCTCATGCAGCACAACCTGCTGCAACAGCTCAGAACCACCGGGGGCCCAGGGCGCCCCAATCTGGTGCTCTTCGACATTCAGTCCGATCAGATGACTACGCTCCGTCAGGAGCTCAAGAGAGCGGGGCTTCCGCTCTTCGGACCCACCGCGATCGTGCCCATGCGGATAGCCGCGATCAAGGGACGTTCCGTCACTACCCTGCTAAACCGCCGGGCCAAGGACGAAGAGCCGGAGGATGCGTGGGCACTGCGGCGCGAGTATCGATCGACCTATCGGGACAGCCTGGTTCCCAGCGAGCGGGTAGTCGAGGGAACCTGGCAGCGCGCCAGTTCCGGAACACCCGCTTTGATATCGCTGGAGCAGGACCTTGCCCGGGAGCTGGGGGTCGGAATCGGCGACCAGATCATTTGGGACGTGCAGGGGGTTTCGCTTCCGTCCCGCATCACCAGCTTGCGCGCGGTGGATTGGGCCCGGTTCGAGCCTAATTTTTTCGTGGTCTTCGCTCCGGGGGCGCTGGAGCGGGCACCCCAGACATTGGCGGTGCTCACCCGGATCGCCGAGCCACTGGCGCGAGGCCGGTTTCAGCGGCGAATTGCCGAGCGGCTACCCAATGTCTCCACCCTGGATCTCTCGGTCTTGCAGGAAGCGCTGGAGCATCTGGTGGAGCGCGTGGCGCTCGCTATCCGGTTCATGGCTCTCTTCAGTGTCGCGGTAGGAGTGCTGGTCCTCGTCGGCGCGTTGGCAACCAGCCGATTTCAGCGCATCCGCGAGGCAGCCCTGCTGCGGACGCTCGGGGCCACCCGGTCCCAGATTCTTTGCGTCGTGCTGGCCGAATACCTCTCGCTCGGTCTTCTCGCTACCGCGGTGGCGCTGGTGCTCGCCACGCTGGCTGCCTGGGCGCTTGCGCGCTTCGTCTTCGAGGGTAGCTTCACGATCCCAGTCGCAGGGATGAGCGCCTTGGGCGCGGGCATCGTGGCACTCACCGTGGCAGTGGGCCTGGCCAACAGCCGCGACGTCGTTCGCCGTACTCCGCTCGAAATCTTGCGCGAGGAATAGAACAGCCTCCCCGAGGATTCCCCATGCTGGCAATCGACCTGACCGGTAAGCGAGCGTTGATAGCGGGAGTCTCCGACGACGGCGGCTTTGGATTTGCCATCGCGAAGGCGTTGGCCGAAGCCGGGGCAAGCATTTGCGTTGGGAGCTGGCCTCCGGCCCTGGGCATCTTCACCAAGCTGCTGGAGCGGGGGAAGATGGAGGAATCGATGCGGCTTGCCGACGGCCGTAAGCTCGAGTTCGAGCGGATTTTTCCACTCGACGCCGCCTACGACAGCCTGGCCGATGCGCCCGCCGAGATCCGGGAAAACAAGCGGTACAAGGACGTGGGTGACTTCAGCATAGAGGGGATGACCGAACGCATCCGCCAGGACTTCGGCGACACCGCGCTGGATATTGTGGTCCACAGCCTGGCCAATGCGCCGGAAGTGAAGTCTCCTCTGGTCGACACCAGCCGACAGGGATATCTCTCCGCGATCAGCGTCAGCGCCTACAGCAACATTTCGCTGGTAAAGCACCTCTCACCGCTGATGCGCAGCGGCGGATCCTTTCTTTCCCTTACTTACATGGCGGGTGAGCGGGTCATTCCGGGTTACGGCGGGGGAATGTCATCGGCAAAGGCGGCCCTCGAAGCTGACACCAGAACCCTGGCGTTCGAGGGCGGCCGGCGGTGGGGCGTGCGGGTAAATGCGATCTCGGCCGGACCATGGGCATCGCGGGCCGCGAGCGCCATTGGGTTCATCGATACCATGATCCGCTACACCTCCAGTAACTCCCCCCTGCCCCGCCCCATCGACGCCACGGATGTGGGCGCCACGGCGGCATTTCTTTGCAGCCCGCTGGCCCGAGCCATCACCGGCAGCGTGGTATACGTGGACAACGGATTCCATGCCATGGGCATGGCGGTGGTGGATGGAGACCGGTAGCAACTAGCGTCCCCGGGCTACGGCTTCGATCAGCTGAGCCAGTACCGCCAGATCGAACGGCTTCTCAATCAGCGGGCGAGGGGTTCGGGTGATGAAGTTACTCCAGGCGGGTGAAGCCAGGTCACCGGTAGTAATGATCAGGGCTTCAAAGAGATCGGGTCGATGTTGGGCCAGCCAGTCGTGCAGCTCGACGCCGGAGCAGTTCGGCATTCTGAGATCGGACACCACGATCTGATAGCCATGCGGGCCGCAACGTCCCAGCTTGCCCAGCGCAACCCTGCCGTCTTCGGCTTCCTCCGCGTCCCACCCCCGCCGGCGAAGATAGCGAACCACCGCCGTGCGGATGGTGGGCTCATCGTCCACGACGAGCGCACGCCGTTTGAGACCGGCGACGGAGACGTTCGCGAGATGAGAATCAGCTTGGGGCACTGCTGCCCGATGAAGCCGAGGCGGGGTGGACCGGCCAGGGGAGCCGCGGGTGTGAGCTCAGGCTTCTTCGTATAATACTAGCCTGATTTTGCCCGCCGGGCACGAGCCCGCAAGGCCACCCCACTCAGCGAGCCTACCGTGATCGAACTGTCGTCCGAATTCGATGGATCAATACATCGCCTGACACTCAATCGGCCGGCCCGCCGAAACGCGCTCACTCCCGACCTGGCTCGAGCCTTGGCCCAGGAGATCGAGCAGATCGAGGAGGCTGCTGACGCCCGGGTCATTCTGCTATCCGGCGCGGGTGGGCATTTCTGCGCCGGCCTCGATCTACGTTGGCTGGATTCTCTGGGAAGCACACCCAGCATTGCGGACCTGCAGCGTGGGCTGAGCGACTTTCAGTCTGCCATTATCGCGGTCGTACGCTCGCCCATTCCCGTGCTGGCCGTCGTCCAGGGAACCGTGGCCGGGTTCGGATTCGATCTCGCACTGGCCTGTGACATGCGCCTGGCCGGAAGCAGTGCCACTTTCACCTCGGCTTTCGCCCGAATGGGACTGGTACCCGATGGAGGTTCAACCTTCACCCTTCCCCGGTTGGTGGGGGTGGGACGCGCGCTACGAGTGCTCATGACCGACCAGTCGATCGACGCCCAGGCTGCGCTGTCCATCGGGATGGTGGAGGAAGTGTTTGACGATGCCGAGCTCGAAGCGGGGGTTACCCGGGTGACAGCGGCCCTTATTGCCGGCGCGCACTCGAGCGTCCGCGCCATCAAACGCCTCTCCCGGGCTCAGGAGGTTGGCGCACTGGAGCAGGCGCTCTCCACCGAAGGCGCCGCCCAGCTGCAGGCGCTCCAGAGCGCCGAGTTCCGGACCCGTCTGCAGGCATTCACCGCCAAGGCCGTAGCCAAGCGGGCCGGATCGTGAGCTCGCGCTCCGGAATCTTTAGGCCCGATCTGCTCGCCGGGAAAGTGGCTTTGGTCACCGGCGGCGGCACCGGAATCGGACTGGGGATCGCTACCGCATTGGGATCGGCCGGAGCCGCTGTAGCCATCGCGAGCCGCAAGCCGGAACATCTGGAACCGGCGGCCGACCGGTTGCGCGCCTCTGGCGCCAAGGTGACCGCTGTCGAAGCCAATGTGCGTGAGCCCGAGGCAGTGGCTCGCATGGTGGAGCAGGTATCGCAGCAGCATGGCAGGCTGGACATTCTGGTCAATAATGCCGCTGGGAACTTTTATGCTCCGAGCGCCACCCTGTCTCCCAACGGCTGGCGCGCGGTGGTAGAGACCGACCTCTATGGGACTTTCTATTGCTGCCAGGCGGTGTACCCGCTGATGAAAGCCCAGGGAGGCGGTCGGATCGTTTCCATCTCGATGACCCTCCATTATCGGGGCTGGCCCTTGATGGCGCACGCTACCGCGGCCAAGGCCGGCGTTGACGCGCTGACTCGAACCCTGGCCATGGAATGGGCCCGTGACCGAATCACGGTCAACGCAGTGGCCCCCGGTCCGATTCCAACTGAAGGCGTGAAGAAGGCCTTCACTCCGCCGGGAACGGAGGCCCCCGATCTGTTTGGCATGGAGCAGTACGCCAGCAAGACCATTCCGCTGGGCCGCTGGGGTACCCCGGAGGATATCGGTCAGATGGTCACCTACCTGGCCAGTCCGGCGGGTGACTGGATCACCGGAGCCATTATGGTAGTGGATGGGGGCGCGTGGCTCGGCAGCGGCGGGGCTGGACTGGTAGACAGCGGGGCCGCGGGGCCGCAGGGTGGTCGCGGTTAACCAGGTCGGCCCCGGTCCAACGATTTAAACTCATATCTTGAAGGTATGAACGGCATTCTGAGCTTTGCTGCCATGCTGCCCCGCTCCCCCGCTGCCCCGCCGTGTTCCTAGGCCACTACGGCGTCGCGCTCGCGTTGAAGCGCGTGGAGCCCAAGCTGTCGCTCGGTACCCTGTTCCTGGCGGTGCAGCTGTGCGACCTGCTCTGGGGAGCGTTCCTGCTGCTGGGCTGGGAGCACGTGAGAATCGTAACTGACGGTTCCTCCGTGATCCCGTTCGAATTCTACGATTATCCCATCTCGCACAGCCTGGTGGGCACCATCATCTGGAGTGTGGTGGCCGCGGGGTTGTATTACTCCTGGCCCACCCGCGATACCGCCCGGCATTGGCAGGCAGCGGCACTGGTGGGCCTGGCGGTTTTCTCCCATTTCGTGCTCGACCTTCTGGTTCACCTGCCCGATCTTCCGCTGTCCGGCAACGATTCGCCCAAGCTGGGCCTCGGGCTCTGGAATCACCCGCTCACAGTGCTGGTCATGGAACTGCTGGCTCTCGCCCTCGGTCTCACCGTTTACGTCGCTCTTCGCTCCCAGCGCTATCCGGTGCGTCCGGTCAGATTGTCGCTCCTCGTGCTGGTGCTGCTGGGGACGTACCTGGCGAGCCAATACGGGCCGCCGCCGCCCAACGTGACCAGCGTGGCCCTGGGCGACATCCTGTTTCTGCTGGCGGTGGCTGCTCTGGCAGGCTGGGCCGACCGGCGAGCCACGCCGGCAGAGCTGGAGCACCGGCGATCGGTCGCCCGGGCAAGCTGATGGAGCGCACCTTCTTCAGCCTCGGTGCGCTGTCTGCCATGATCTCAGTAGGTGCCGGAGCCTTCGGCGCCCACGCTCTGCGGACCCGGCTGGACCCCGACAGCCTGGCGGTGTTCGAGACCGCAGCGCGATATCAGATGTTTCACGCGCTCGGATTGTTCGCTGCCGCGTGGGCGGCAACCCGCTGGCCCGGTGCCTGGCCCATTAGATCGGGGTGGCTCTTCGTCGTGGGGACTGTGCTCTTCTCGGGAAGTCTCTACGCTCTTGCGCTCAGCGGTATCCGCTGGCTCGGTGCCATAACCCCTTTGGGCGGGGTTGCCTTCCTGCTGGGCTGGCTCTGTCTTGCCCTATCGCCGCGCGGGTAGTCCCCAGTGCCAGTCCCCAGTCCCCAGCTCCTAGCTCCTAGGACCTAGCTCCCAGCTCCCAGCTCTCACGCATCCTCCTTCGACCAGCGGAAGAAGAGGACGGCAATGGCGCCGAAGATCCACAGATTCCCCGGTATCCACATCAGCAATCCGCCCAGCCGCTGATCGTCCAACGGCGACAATCCCCATGTTCTCGGCGCCGCCAGGTACCAGGGATAGAGCACGTCATTGGCAAAAGTGATGAACGCGCCGACCACCTGCATCGGAAGGCAGATCAGGAAGAGGTACAGAATCCCTGTCAGCGGGGACAATCGTGGGAGCTCAGGAAGGGAGCTCATCACCGGCCACCACATGACGGTTGCCGTCACCATGAACATGAGGTGAGTCACGATATGCACCCCGTGGCTCCGCATCATCAGGTCGTAGAATGGCTGCAGATGCCAGACCAGAATGGACGCACTGAAGAGAACCGCCGCTACCCAGGGCCGGCTCAGGATTCTGGCCACCGGGAAGACTCCCGGCCGCAACGCCAAGGGGCGGATCAGCCATCCGGGAATTCCATAGAGCAGCAGCGGGGGAAATACCAGGGTGAGCACCAGGTGCTGCACCATATGGATGGAGAACAGGTAGTAATCGCTGAGATCGTGAACCGGTCCATTGAGGGAGACCAGCAGCAGGAGCAGCGCGGTGCAGAATGAGAGAATCTGAGCCGCCGAGGCCGGCGGCCCCCAGTTATACCTCCGCCGGAGCGGACCGATCCCATAAAAATACAAGGCACCGAGAAGGCCGGTGCCGATGAGAACGCTGGGGTGGACCGACCAGCTCGGATCGAAGGGCCCGGTCGGTCGAGGTCGGTCGTCGATGATCACCCGGACCGGGCAAACCACATGTGATAGGCCATGAGGAGCATCAGCCCCACGATGATCACGGCGGCAATAGTCAGGGGGAACACGAAGATCCCGGTGAACAGCTTGCTGTCCTGCTTGAGGTGCATGTAAAACATGGCCACCAGGGCAAACTTGGCAGCCGACATCAGAAGCAGCAGGGGAACGAAGAAGGGCTGGATGGCAGAGGCGGTTGGGCCCGCGTGCTCGCCGTAGGTGATCTCATAGAGCCCTACCTCGAGTGCGGTGAGCACGAAGAGAATGAGCCCCACCTTGGCATACACCGCTGCCCTGGGGTGCGCGTGTTCCTGGTGTTCGGCGGTCGCGTGGGCTTCCATAGTGCGCCTTACTTGATGAGGTAGACCACGGGAAAGATGACGATCCAGACCACGTCCACGAAGTGCCAATACAGCGCCGCCATCTCCAGATTGAGCGACTTCGACGGCGGAATTTTTCCCTTAAGACCCAGGATCCAGAGCGTCACCAGCCAGATCACCCCGATGGTCACGTGGGTGCCGTGGAATCCCGTTAGAGTGAAGAAGCTCGCCCCGAAGAGGTTGGTCTTGAGGGTGAGCCCCTCGTGCACGAAGTGGGTGAACTCGTACACCTGCATACCCACGAAGAACACGCCGCAGAAAATAGTAGCGCCGAGCCACCCGACTAGCGCCTTCCGGCTGCCCCGCTGCGCTCCGCTCAAGGCCAGGACCACGAACAGCGAGCTGAACAGCAGGAGTGCGGTGCCCAGGGTAACCAGCGGGATCTCGAGAATCGGCTTGAAGTGCTCCCCAGAGGGCGAAGTCCAGGGCTCGTGGGGAAAGGGACCAACCAAACTCCGTCCCTTGTTGACCACGTAGTTGGAGATCAGGCTCGCAAAGAACATGCATTCGGACCCGATGAAGGTCCAAATCGCCAGCTTCCGGCTGTCCAGCCCCGTCGCGGTTGCGTGCTCGAGGCCATGGGGTACGTCGTGCGCGACTGCGGTCACGATTACTCCTGCTCAAAAGCGTGAATTGCGGCTGTCATCCCGCCGGCTCGAAGGCCCAGCGGTACACCCCGAAGAACAGCAGCGCCACCGCGGCAACCACTGGCAGCGGGCCTGCCTTGTCGTGTCCCAGCAGCATCAGGGTGGCGAATACTGAAGCAACTCCGACGGCAGCCACCAGGGGCCAGAAAGACGGGTTGGGTAAGTGGATCCCGGCTCCATCCACCCGAGGCGGCTCCGGCAGAGCCGTTCTCCCCTGCTCCCGCTTGATCTCCCACAGTGCGTCCCGGCCATGGACCACGGGTATCTGGGCAAAGTTCCACTCCTGCGGCGGTGAGGGAATGGACCACTCCAGGGTCGCTCCGTTCCAGGGATCGGCCGGAGCATTTCGCGGCTTCCGCCAGGTCTGAATCACATTGACCAGGAACACCAGGAACGAGAAGCCGAGGATGAAGGCGCCCACACTCTCGATCCGATTCAGGGTCTCGAAGCCCAGCCCCGCGGGATAGGTGTAAGTCCGCCGCGGCATCCCGTTCAAGCCAACGAAATGCATGGGGAAGAACGTCAGGTTGAATCCGATCAGCATGAGCCAGAAGTGCAGCTTGCCCAGCCTTTCGTTCAGCATGCGACCGAACATCTTGGGCCACCAGTAGTAAGCTCCGGAAGTGATGCCGAAGATGCTGCCCCCGAACATGACGTAGTGGAAGTGGGCCACGATGAAATAAGTATCCGTTTGCTGCAGGTCGGCGGGCGGCTCGGCGTGCATTACGCCGGACAACCCGCCGATAATGAACATCGCGATAAAGCCGATCGCAAACAGCATGGGGGTGCGGAACTGGAGCGAGCCGCCCCACATCGTACCGATCCAGTTGAAGATCTTCACTCCCGTGGGGATGGCGATGAGCATCGTGGTCAGTGCGAAGAAAGTGTCCGCTATCGGTCCCATACCGGTGGCGAACATGTGATGGCTCCACACCCCGAACCCGAGGAAAGCAATGAACACACCCGAGAACACCATAGCCGCATATCCGAAGAGCGGCTTCCGGGAGAATACCGGGAGGACTTCGGAGATGATGCCGAAGGCCGGCAGGATGAGGATGTAGACCTCGGGATGCCCGAAGATCCAGAAGAGATGCTGCCACAGGATCGGATCGCCGCCGCCGGAGGGCACGAAGAAATGGGTGCCAAAGAAGCGGTCGAACATGAGGAGGATCAGCGCCACGGTGATCACTGGAAAGGCCAGCAGGATCAGCACCTGGGTAATGAAGCTCATCCAGGTGAAAATCGGCATGCGCATCAGCCTCATGCCCGGCGCCCGCAGGTTGATGACCGTCACGAAGAAGTTCACGCCCGCAGCGAGCGACGCTATGCCCAGGATCTGGAGTCCCAACATCCAGAAGTCCACGTTCATGCCCGGCGAGTACTGCCGCGAGGTCAGATTGGCGTAACCGAACCAACCGGTGTCTGGGGCCGCACCGAAGAGCCAGCTCACATTCAGGAACAACCCGCCCAGCAGAAACACCCAGTAGCTGAACGCGTTCAAGCGGGGGAAGGCCACATCCCGGGCTCCGATCTGGAGCGGGATCATATAATTGAAGAACATGGCCGACAGCGGCATGATCGCGAGAAAGATCATGGTCGTGCCATGCATGGTGAACAGCTCGTTGTACCGCTCGGGTGACAGGAAGGTGTTCTCCGGACTGCCCAGCTGGATCCGAATCAAAAGGGCCTCGATTCCGCCCAGCAGGAAGAACAGAAAAGCCGTGGCACCGTACAGGATGCCGATCCGCTTGTGGTCGACGGTGGTGATCCAGCTCCAGAGTCCGGTATGCTCACCGTGTGTTGCCGCGTGGACCTGATGCTGATCTAGAACCCTGGTTGCCATACAAACCTTTTCATCATCATTGTGGTCAGATGGATCTACTGATGAGCTCGGAGATATGCGGCCAGAGCCCGGGATTCCTGCTCGCTCACGCCCAGATTGGGCATGAGAACCCCTTTCTTGATCCCCTGCGGATTCCGGATCCAGTGAGCCAGGTTCTCATCGGTGTTCTTCAGGGTCCCGGCCGCGATGTAGGAGCGGGCGCCGACGTTCGCCAGATTGGGTCCCACCATGCCCTTAGGTGCGTTCACCGCCTGGAGGGAATGGCAACCCACGCATCCCTTCGTCATGAACAGCTGCTCGCCTGTGGCGTAGTCTGAGCCCTGCGGCTTCTGAGCCACGCCCGGCTGCTGCACCGTCGCTCCCGCGGTTGCCGTCTGGACCGGGCTGTGGGATGATGACGTCGCCGGCTTAGTTCCCGCTGCCGGCTTGGCGCCGACCGGCGGCTTCGGGCCCAGCGTCTGCATGTGCGCCACCCAGGCCTGAAACTCCTCCGGCCGCTGAGCCTTTATCCGGTAGGCCATGCGGGCGTGCTGGATTCCGCAGAATTCTGCACACTGGGCCGGATACTCGCCCTCGACCTCCGCCTTGAACCAAAGCCGGGTTTCCCGATTGGCAAAGACGTCCCGCTTGGCCGCAAACTGCGGGACCCAGAAGCTGTGAATGACATCCGCGCTTCCCATCCGGAGCGACACTGTCCGATCCACCGGCACGTGCAGCTCGTTGGCGGTGGTCAGGTTGTATTCCGGATAGCGGAACTCCCACCACCACTGATGGCCCACCACCTCGATGGTCAAGGCGTCCTTGCCTGGGGTGGCGTTGGTCTGAAAGATGGCGCGGAC
>DASUVR010000200.1:0-2656 GCA_036378855.1 Gemmatimonadales bacterium
CGACCTTCCGCTGCATGATGTCCGCCGCGCTGGCCGAGGCTTCCTCGACACTCGATGGCCTGAGGCGTCCCATCACGAATGGCCGAAGGAGGTCGAGTTTGGAGACGACGCCTACCAGGCGGCCTTCGGGTTCCACGACCGGGAGCGCGTTGTACCCGTGCCGACCGAATAGCGACAGCAGTTCGGCCATGGACGTGGTTGGACTCACCGTCACGGGTCGCCGGCTCATCAGCTCATGGACAGCAGTCATGGCTTCACCTCCTCAGCGCTCATACGATGTTACCGATTGCAGGCGGGGGCGTTGCGCGCTCCCAGCTTTCAGAATGCTGATCGGCGAAGCGACTGTGCGTTTACCGCTACGATGACCGTGCTAAGCGACATCAGTACCGCTCCCACAGCGGGCGAAAGCAGAATGCCCTGGCCGGCCATGGCGCCAGCTGCGAGCGGGATAGCCACGACGTTGTAGCCAGTGGCCCACCAGAGGTTCTGCACCATCTTCCGGTAGGTGGCCCGGCTGAGCCGGACGATGCGCGGCACGTCGCGAGGATCGCTTCTTACCAGCACGATGTCTCCCGCTTCGACCGCCACGTCGGTACCGGCCCCTATCGCGATTCCCACATCAGCGGTAACGAGCGCCGGGGCATCGTTCACCCCGTCGCCTACCATGCCAACCCGCTCGCCGGCGCGCTGGAGCTCCTGGATCTTCTCAACCTTCTGGTCGGGCAGGACTTCGGCGAACACGCTGTCGATCCCCAGTTCGGCCGAGACGGCTTCGGCGACGGGTTTCGCATCACCTGTCAGCATCACCACCCTGATCCGTTGGTCATGGAGCGCCTTGACGGCATCTCGCGACTCCGGTCGGATCACGTCCGCGACGACGAAGACCGCCAGAGCACGCGTGCGTGTTGTACCTGATTGGGCCGCCTCGGCCAGAAAGATGGCCGCCTGGCCGCGAGCGGCGGCCTGGTCGACAGCCGCCTGGAGAGCGGCCGGCACTTCGACGTCGTGTCCTTTCACCAGCGCCGGGCCACCCATCAACAGTGTCCGCGTATTCACCCGGGCACTTACTCCGACACCGGGGAGAGACTTGAATTCCTCAACACGGGGAGGCGCTATGCCCCGCTCCCGGGCGGATCGTACAATGCCCTGGGCGACGGTGTGCTCCGAGTCCTGCTCGACCGCAGCGGCCAGCAGCAGCGCTTCCTCCTCGGTGAGCTGCTCCACAGTCACTATCCCCACGACCCCGAACGCCCCTCGAGTGAGGGTGCCAGTCTTGTCGAAGACCATCGTGGTCAGGTTCCTCGCCTCCTCCAGCCCACGGCGATCACGCACCAGCAAGCCACTCCTCGCGCCCAGCGTCGTGGAGATTGCGATCACGAGCGGCACCGCCAGACCCAGGGCGTGCGGACACGAGATCACCAGCACCGTCACCATCCGCTCGACAGCAAAAGCCGGATCACCCCCCAGGGTGAGCCAGGCCAGGAACGTGAGAACCCCTGCCAAGACGGCCACGATGGTGAGCCAGAAGGCCGCCCGATCCGCCAAGGCCTGCGCCCGTGAGCGGGAAGTCTGCGCTTGGTCGACCAGCCTCATGATACCGGCGAGCGCCGTCTGCTCCCCCGTACCCGTGACTTCGATGCGGAGCGATCCCGAGCCGTTCACGGTTCCAGCGATCACCCGATCCTCGGACGCCTTCCTCACAGGTCGGGACTCACCGGTGATCATGGACTCGTCGACATCGCTGGTGCCTTCGATCACCACCCCATCCGCCGCGATCCTCGCACCTGGGCGGGCAAGGATCACGTTCCCAGCACGCAGGTCACCGATGGGGACTTCCTCGACCTCAGAGCCCTTCACCCGCAGGGCGCTGTTCGGGAGCAGCTTGGCCAGTTCCTGGAGTGCTCCCTGGGCTTGGGAAATCGATCGCATTTCGATCCAGTGACCGAGCAACATGATCGTCACCAGGGTGGCCAACTCCTCCCAAAGGGGCATCCCGGGATACCCGAGGGTTACCGCCGCGCTGAAAACGAAGGCAACAGTGATTCCCAAGGCGATTAGCGTCATCATGCCAGGTAGTCGATGCCGCAGCTCGCTCCACGCACCCTGGAGGAACACGAGCCCGCCGTACAGGAAAACCGCTGTCCCAAACACCGGAGCGATCCATCGTGCTCCTGGTACCGCTGGCGGCGAGTAGTTCAACGCCCGAGGGAGCATGTGCCCCCAGAGCAAGGTGGGGACGGTCAGCGCGAGCGAGATCCAGAACTTGTCGCGGAACATCGCCACGCTGTGGCCGGCATGCTTGCCGTGGACTCCAGATGCTGCATGGCTCCCATGCTCGACGGCGAGGCCGTGCGCACCACCTTGCTCGGTCGCTCGCCCGTCACCGCTCATCGGTTGATGTCTTTGGTTCCTCATATCGGATTCACCCCTCCTGCCCACCTTCCGCCGATCCTTCCCCACGGCGTGAACACAGAGAGGCAGTAATCGAGAGCAACCCAGTTAAGGAGACGTACCGCAACAGACCGATTCCCCTTCAGCGATAAGCCAGTGAGTGTGCGTAGCGTCGCGGCCCGGCAGTAATCCGGGAGGCAACGATGAATCTTTCGCGTAAACAGGGAAAGCCCGGCAAGACCTGGGTCGTTGCCGGGCCTCAGTG
>DASUVR010000201.1:0-6361 GCA_036378855.1 Gemmatimonadales bacterium
GAACGCCTGAACGATTATCTCACCTCGGTCCGGGACCGATTTAACGAATACGAAGATCTCGTGGTCTTCGACCCCCAGGGTCGGCCCATTGCTGCGACCAGTGCCCAGGGCAAGGCAATCCGGCTTCCGCCCGACTGGGCCAAGGAGCTGAGCACCAACAACGCCCTGGTTGGCCAGGCCAGCTGGGACGAGACACTGACCAAAGGCGTGCTCGTGGTGGCGGTGCCCGTAGAGCGCGGAGAGGGCCAGATGCTCGGAGCCCTGGCGGCCCGGCTCAGCCTCCGTGGAGCACAGAAAGGATTGCGGGCCTTCGCGCCGCGGGGTGGCCAGGCATTCCTGATCACGCTCAACGGCGACATGCTGGTCGGGACCGCCGAGAGCTCCGCCGAATTCATGAAGTCTCGTCTCAAGCCCCGCACGCTGGACCGTCTCAAGTCACGCGAGGGTCTGGTGATTGGCTACGAGGGCATGACGGGAGCGGAGATGGTGGGTAGCCTCAAGCGAATTCCCCGGGCCAAGTGGGCCGTCGTTTCTGAGATTCCAGCGGATGCCGCTTTCAAGGAGATCCGGCGATTCCGCGACGTCAGCTTGCTTATGGTCTGTGCGCTGCTCCTGACCGTGGGGTTCATGGCCTACCGGCTTGGAATTCGAATTGTTCGACCCCTCGAGCATCTGATCCAGGGCGCGGTTGAGGTGGCGGAGGGCGACCTGGCAGTGGACCTGCCTGCCGCCACCGGTGAAGTCGGCGAGTTGACCGATGTGTTCAACCACATGGTCGACC
Source organism: Gemmatimonadales bacterium (assembly GCA_036378855.1). Lineage (GTDB taxonomy): Bacteria > Gemmatimonadota > Gemmatimonadetes > Gemmatimonadales > GWC2-71-9 > CAVVWJ01. Next base: position 782 of record DASUVR010000201.1, read on the forward strand.
GTCTGCGGCAGGGCCGCCAAGAGCTCGACGCGATGAACGACAAGCTCCGCAAGCAGAATGAAGATCTGGAACGCCTCTCAACCTCGGATTCATTAACCGGCCTGTACAATCGGCGTTACCTCACCCAGCGCCTTTCCGAGGAGCTGCTACGGTCCTATCGCCACAAGGGCGCATTCAGCATCCTCATGGCCGATGTCGACGAGTTCAAGAAGTACAACGATGCATTTGGCCACCCGGCCGGAGACGAAGTCCTCAAGAAGGTGGCGAGCATTCTGCTGAGCTCCACCAGATCCGAGGATTGTACGGCGCGCTACGGCGGAGAGGAATTTGCCGTGCTGCTGACCGGGACCACTGGGGAGGTGGCGAACGAGGTGGCCGAGCGGATCAGAGCCAGGGTCGAGTCCAACCAGTTTGCCGGGCGCAAGATTACCCTGAGCATCGGGATAGCTGAATTCCCCAACCACGGGGAAACGGCGGAGGAAGTGATCGCCAACGCGGATGAGGCGCTCTACGCTGCCAAGCGCGCGGGGCGGAATCGGGTGATGCGGGCCGGCGCTAAGCCGGCCAATGTGAAGGGAAAGGTCTAGTTAACGGCGGACGATCAGCTTCCGGAAGATCCAACCGCCCCGCCCCATGTCGTCGCTGATCCGAACCCAGTCTTCCAGATAGGAATAGCCGGTCAGGCTGTCCCCACCTTCGACTGCGAATGCCACTGGGGCGGTGGTGCCCGGTGCCTCCCGCACATTTCCTGAGCCGATGGCCTTGAGTGGGACCGGAACCGCAAACGGCTTCTCACCCGGCCGGTCAGCACTGCGATCCCGGGCCGAAAGGCGTCCGGTACCGGCGGCAGCCAGGGCCTTCGCCTGGGTCGCTAGATACAATGCTCCGCCGTAGTTCTCCTGACTGAATTCGGTGGAGGCCTCACGCAGGAGCCGGGTGGCCTGGGTGGCCTCCGGCGCGGCCTGCTGGGCCGTCCGGGCTTTCAACGGTTGCAGGGCGACCTCGGCTTCCGCTATGCCGGACGCAGCCTCCGCTCTACTGGCCAGGGTCTGGAGCTTGGCCATGGCGCGCACCACCTCCTCCCGGGCCTCGTCCAGCTGAGCCTGCAGCTCTTCGACTTGCGCCGTTTTCTCCAACAGGGCGAGCTCGAGCCGGGAGAGGCGCCGGTCCTGCTCCGCCTTGACCGCCTGCTGAACCTGGACGGTACGGCGGGACGTCGTGGCCGGTGCCGGGGTAGTCGCAGCCGATTTACCGGCACAGCCGGACAGGGCCAGCCCCAGGATCAGGACGCCGGTTGACGCAAGATGCCCGTTAGCCCGTCTGTCTGACATTGGCCTGACTCCGTAAATCGTGATTTCAGCGGCTAATACGACCTGAGAGGGGAGTCAGAGCAATGGACGTGCCGAGGGGCTTGGCAACGGGGCAGGGTGCAGGAAGGGCGAATGGGCAGAGGGTGCGGCCGAAACAATCCTCGAATGCGAACGGCGGGAGTTGAACCCGCACCCCTTTCGGGACAGGATCCTAAGTCCTGCGCGTCTGCCGATTCCGCCACGTTCGCGTCGTCCCGTAGTATAACTCATCCGACTTCCTGATCTTGTTGCGTTATCAGTGAGATTGATCACTCCATCTTCTTCTTACCAACTCTACGTTCTACCCCTGAGGTAATCGAGCATGACTCTGGCCATTCGAAGAGTAAGGAGAATCTGATGAGCAATCGAGACAACGAGACCACCCGAACCAGCGGTACGGTGGTGGCTCTCTTTCACAATCAGGCGGACGCTGAGCGTGCGATCCAACAGCTCAAGGAAAGAGGCTTCGCAGAGAGTCAGATCGGCGTGGCCATCAAGGATCGAAGCAGGCAGGATGAATTGATCGAGGGCACCGGGACGCAGGCAGCGGAAGGTGCCGCTACCGGGGCCATTGGAGGTGGGGTGCTGGGAGGTGTGATCGGACTGCTCGCGGGAGTCGGGGCGCTGGCCATCCCCGGTGTCGGCCCGATCATCGCGGGCGGAACGCTGGCGTCGACCCTCGCCGGGGCCGGGATCGGCGCGGCGGCAGGAGGCCTGCTTGGTGCCCTGGTAGGTATGGGCGTGCCCGAAGAAGATGCCAAGCACTTCGACGAAGGGTTCCGCTCGGGAGGCACCCTGGTCACAGTTTCCGCCGGAAACCGTGCCGAAGAAGCTCGGACCTGTCTCTACGAGAGCGGTGCCGATCTCGGCTCCGTGGGGCGGGGCATGACCAGCGCTGTCGGTTCGAGCCGCGGTTTCGGCTCGGATGAGTCCGGCCAGAGCATCGAGCTCAGGGAAGAGGAGCTGCGGACAGAAAAGGAGCGGGTCCAAGCCGGTGAGGTTCGGGTCCGCAAGGAGGTCGTCAGTGAAGAGCGGACCATCGACGTGCCGGTCACCCGGGAGGAAGTGGTGATCGAACGCAAGCCGGCGGCAGGCCGCACCGCAAACGGCGGGATCGACGAAGACGAGGAGATCCGGATCCCCGTGATGGAAGAAGAGGTGCGGGTGGAGAAGACGCCGGTGGTCCGGGAAGAGGTGACCCTGAAGAAGCGTCAGGTCCAGGACACCGAGCGGGTCTCCGACACTGTCCGCCGGGAAGAGGCCAGGGTGGAGCAGACCGGCGATGCCAAGGTTCAGGGTGGAACTGAAGCTTGGCGGGGCAACGAGCGGAGATACCGGCACGATACCAGCTACAGCGGTCCGGAGCGCCGTCTGTCCCGCGTCTAATTCAGGCTGGGTCAGTACTCTAAGCCGGAGGAACTTCAGGTTCCCCCGGCTTTTGTGCGACTGGCGACGTCGGTGAGGCATCGTCTTGGTTGTGCCCCTTCGACCGCGGCTCTAGCTTCAGATACGCTCGATAAGGAAACGTTTCCGGATGTCTATCTCTCCTCGCCTCCGGCCGCTTTCGTCCTCACTCACCCCGGTTCTGCGGTACGCTGTCGCGGTGCTGTCGGTGGGTGTGGGCGCTCTGCTGCTGTTCGGTGTAGGGAAGCTGGCTGCAGGGGGGTACGACGGCCGGCCAATCCTGCTCGTTGCGGTAGCCGTAAGCGCTCTCTACGGTGGAATGGGTCCGGGCTTTCTGGCGCTTGGACTCGCTACCTTGGTGACTCGCGATCCGGTACTTGCTGCAGCCGGAGTTCTTCTGGTCTTGCTGTGCACCCGGTTCCGAAGAGCCGGCCCCGGTCACCCAACTTCCTCTCCAGCGCAGCACGCGCCGCATTCCGCCGGCGATCGGTCGGCTCTGCCGCCTGTGATGGCCGACGTGAAACCGGTAACCGCAAGGGCGGATTCGCCCCGTCTTCGCGAGGTTACCACCGAAGCTACCTGGCGGTTCCGTCACGAGCAGCCCCTCGACATCACCCTGCCCGAGGATGAGCAGGTCGAGCATCTCTATCTCTATTCAGTGCTGGCGGAGTGCAACGACGCATTCGCTCGGATGTACGGATTTCGGTCTGCCGCCGACGTGGTTGGCACCCGTCTGGTAGTGTTTTGCCCTCCGTCAAACCCCGAGAACCTCGCCTACCTCCGAAGCTTCATTCGCAGCGGTTACCGCCTGGAGGATGCGCAATCCCACGAGATCGACCGATACGGCAAATCCAAATATTTCGTGAATAACCTGGTGGGGATCTTCGAGAGGGGGCAACTGGTGGGGGCGTGGGGAACCCAGCGGGACGTCACGGAGATCAGAGGCAGCAAAACACGTCAGGAATACAACTCCCGACTCCATTCGACAAAAAGCTCATCGCAGTAGCTGTTGTTGCTCGAGGTTGCAGTCTTGACCCGCTTCCCGCCAGGAAGCACCGCAAAGGCACAAAACTGCGCGACCGCCGGCTTGTGATTGGGCCCGGTGCACTCCGGAACTGCGGTGACGTTTACCTGGATCCACACGGAACGGTCGGGATGGGCCCGCTGCCACTGGGCGCACCTCCCTCCAACGTCAGGATCGACCTGAAGCCCGCTGGGCTTGATCATGATCTGACTCACGGTTCCGGCCGGTGCAGCCGTGGGGCGGACGTATTGCCACGGGGTACAGCTCTCATCCACTGAGTAGCCATCATGTTCGGTCTGGACACAAGACAGCCCCGCGAGGGTCTCGCCTTGCTGAGGAACCTGCAGGTACACGGTATCGGCTAATTGGTTGGGAGTCTGGGTCGTCAGCACCGCGGGCTTCCCCTGGCCGGGAGTGACCTTGATCAGAACGGAATCGGGTCGTCCTTCGGGATCCGACAAAGTGAGATCCCAGGAGACCACGACCTGAAGCGAATCGCCGATCTCGGCCAGGGTAGAGCGCACCTCAACTGCGTACGACAGCTTGGGGAGGGGATGCTGCGGGTGGTCCCGGAGGAATCCATCCAGCATCAAGGCGGCAACCAGCGTTGCCAAACCCGCGTACATCAGCCAGTTCCGAATGTTGAGCGGGCGTGAAGCGGGAGGTGGCGGGGGCTCGGTTCGGCGTCTCCGAACACTCCGAACGTGAACCTCAGGCTTGGCCACAACTGGTCTCCATGCGGGTCATTTCAGATTCTGCTCACCCTGCTCGAACACCACATCCACCGGAATTCTCTTACTTCCGAGCCGCGCCAGATCCTGCTGGAGCGTCGGCGACAGCTTTCCCCGTTCCTCCATGAAGCGGGTTACGCCCCCGTAGTCCCCATTGCCCTGGAAGCGAAGCATCTGCTCGGCCAGAGCGTCCACTGCTGCCTTCATCCGGGGGAAATCAACTCGATACCGTCCAGTCGTGGAGTCTCGGCTGAACGCGCCCCGTTCTTCGAAGAAGGAGAACTGAGCGGCGTTGGCTCTGCCGTGCGCGTTGGAGGCGCCGAATCGAATCGAGCGGAAAATGCTGGCTAGAAAGGTGACGTAATTGTCCTCTAAGGAAGCCTTCAGCTCGCCCCGTTGCTGCAGCTTGGTGATCATGTAGAGGCCCAGGATATCAGCCTTGCCTTCTTCCAGGGCGCCTCCCTGCTCCTTCAGGGCCTCCCGCACCGTTCCCTTACCATTGATGGTGTTTTTGATGCCCAGGCCATGCGCCACTTCGTGGAACATTACATTGGAAAAGAACGCATCGAAATTGAGGTGGCTTCGCTGGTCCTGCGCGATGAGCTCGTCAGCCACCGGCAGCAGGATCTTGTCGAATTTGGCCTGCATGGCGTTCTTGAGCTGCAACCGGCGGGTCCCCTTCCGAAGCTGCACCTCTTCATCATTCGGCAAATTGATCGCGATAGTTTTGGAGCCGGCGTTGGCATCGCCCGCGTAGTAGACGGCATCGTAGGCGTTGAGATCGGAGTCCGTGCCCGGCCGTTCCCGCTTGTAGGCGGCCGAAACCGGCAGCTCCCGCTGCAGTCCCGGCAGCATGGCCGCGTAATGGGCGAGCCGGGCGCTCCATTCCTTGTCCTTTATGAGAACAAAGGCTTCGTTGGCAGTCTTATATCCGAAGAGCTCGTCTTCATAGTTCTCGATGGGACCGATTACCAGATCGATGGTATTGCTCCTCATGTCGAGCCAGGCCAGGTCGCTGGGCTGGTACTCATCGGTCTCCAGCGCGCGGGCCCGCAGCTCCAGGTATTTCCGC
>DASUVR010000202.1:0-2057 GCA_036378855.1 Gemmatimonadales bacterium
GCCGTAGTGGGCCCCGCTCAGCGAATCGTCCAGCTCCAACGCGCGGCGGTAGTGGCGGATGGCCTCGTCGTCCTGGCCGGTTTTGGTGCAGGCGATGGCCATGTTGAGCAGGATCCGCGAGTCGGCGGGATTGTCCCGAAAGGCGAGCCGGTAGGAGGTGAGCGCCGCCTCGAAGTCGCCCTGTCGCTCCAGAGCCAGACCCTCGTTCAGGTAATCCAGTCGTTGGGGGGCCACGGTCTGCCGCGATCCCTTACCGAACATGCGACGCCAGAAGCTCATGCCGAGCGGGGGTCTCCGAGCAAAGTCGAACAAACGCAAGGCGTTGGGAAGGCGTTAAGATAGCCCGCGTGGCAAGACCCCGCAACGCAGTAGTCTCAAGAAATGCTTCTGAGAATACACAACAATCACCACAGAGGCACAGAGGACACAGAGGTTTCCTCTCGCTTTTCGGTTTCGAGGCGAGTGGGGTGGCGGGGCCCTTCACATTTTTTGTTAGAGTATGGAGTCCCGCCTCCCCGCATGCCTCGGAACGACATGAGTGTACGTCACCTCTGTGTCCTCTGTGGTTCGCTTTTGCCGATCTATGCTTCCTCTTCCCGATCTCCGTTTTCTCCAGAGTTGCTGGTCCATCGGAACGGGCGTAGGTTGGGGAAGCCTGAGGAGAGTCACATGCGTCGTAGCGCGTCCAATGCGCGGGGAACACTCGAGGTCGATTGGCCGTTCTTCGGCGAGCTCTGCCGCGCGCTGGCGCTGCGGGTGGCGCGGGAGTATCAGCCGGAGATCGTGCTGGGCATCGCCAAGGCCGGCGTGATTCCCGGAGTGGTGGTCGCCTCGATCCTGCAGTGCGACTTCAGCTCGATGGTGGTGACCCGGGAGGAGGCCGGCTCCCAGCCGATCCTGGTCTCGGGACCGCCCGCCTCCATCCGGGGCCGGCGCATTCTCGTGGTGGACGAGACCTGCGACACCGGCAGCACCATGAAGCTGGCGCTCAACGAAGTGCGGGGACTCAAGCCGGCCGAGGTGCGGAGCGCCGTGTCATTCAAGACCGGCGACTACGCGCCTGACTTCCACGCCTTCGAGACCGACAACTTCATCATTCTTCCCTGGGACCGGGAGATCATCCAGGGCGGCGAGATCATCGTCCGTCCGGACTACGCGGCCCGGCTATAATCCTTCCTTAAGTCTCCTTGGTTTAGTTTCGGCAACACCCCCCCGATTTGCAGTTAGCCCAGGTCGTCATTGTTCGCATCCAGCGGATCAACCCTTCACCTCCACCTCCGGGAGCGCCCTTTTCGTCGTAATTGAGTGAATCGAGCACCCACCGTGCCGCCGAGGTCTTGATGACGGAGTCAGGATGCTCGAACAACCGAAGGGCGTGGGTGATCGCAACCGAATCGCGTCGGGCACGCATTGCCTGAGTAGAAATGAAGATCGAGCGTCCCCGCGACATATCCCGGTTTACTCGTACCACCGAATCCACTGCCCAATAGACCGTATCATTGGCGCCCAGGTTCAGGGCAGGGTAGGGAGTCGTTTTGTCGTAGTTGATGATCTGCGCGATGATCCGGCCGGCACCCTCTGCCAGACTGCTGGTCTTGTTGCCTTCAATCCTCCGCTCCGGGAAAATTCCGACCAGCGGTCCCAGCTGGCACGACTGCTCACAATTCACCAGCAGGTGCTGCACGTCACCGGCACCATCCCGATGGTCAAACTTCAACTTCGGCAAATACGCCTGAATGCTCTCGGCTGGCACTCGATCAAGGGGGGTGGTGAACGGTGGCTCGGGAACTCCGTGGGCACAGGCAATGCTGGCCGCCCAGAGCAGACTTCCAGACAGTGATTTCCATTCCATGGTGCCCTCGGTTGTTGAAGAGTGACTACTGTGCCAGCGAACGCATTCGCTCGAGCGTCGGCTGCAGTTCGGGATCGGCATTGGCCCAGAGCACGAGAACGTCCCGAGCCCGACGTTTCGCTTCAGCGCTGTCTCCGGCTTCGGCAGCCAGCTCAGCCCGCAAAGCCATTCCCCGGACCAGCGTGGCCACTTGAGGCACCTGATC
>DASUVR010000203.1:0-3942 GCA_036378855.1 Gemmatimonadales bacterium
CTCCGCGATCGACCTGAAGACCGGGAAGATCGCCTGGCAGAACAAGGTCCCCCAGCCCATGATGGGCGGCTCACTGTCTACGGCGGGCGGGCTCACCTTCACCGGTGAGGGGAACGGCAACTTCAACGCCTACGACTCCAGGACCGGCAAGCTGCTCTGGCAGTTCAACGCCGGCGCCGGCTGCAACGCCGCACCCATCAGCTTCGAGTACGAGAGGGAGCAGTTCATCGCCGTCGCGTGCGGAGGAAACTTTCAACTGAGCTACCCACTTGGGGATGCCGTAGTGATCTTCGGTCTCCCCCAGGCCTGGTCCGCTAAATGAAACAGGGCGGAGAATGAGCCTCACGGTGTGGACCGTGGGGCACTCCACCCGCCCACTGCCGGACTTTCTGGAGGTACTCGCCGCGTACCAGATTGAGCTGGTGGCCGATGTCCGGCGCTTTCCCGGGTCCCGCAGCCAGCCGCAGTACCAGCAACTGGTACTCGAGCCCGCGCTCCAGGAGGCAGGAGTCGGCTACATCTGGCTTCCCCAGCTGGGTGGCCGCCGCCGGCCCTTACCAAATAGTCAGAACACCGGCTGGCGCCATCCGGCATTCCGCGGGTACGCCGACCACATGCTGGGTGAAGAGTTCGCTGTCGGTCTGTCCGAGCTGCTGACCCTCGCATGGGGTTTGCGGACCGCGGTCATGTGCGCGGAGATTCTCTGGTGGCGCTGCCATCGGCGAATGATCGCCGATGTGCTGGTGTCGCTGGGGGCCCAGGTTATTCATATCAGGGATGGCAAAATCGCCGAGTCGCATCGGCTGCGAACCCCGGGACACATGGTTGGTGGCGTGCTCAGCTACCTGCCGGAGGGTTAACCATGGCGCAGCGCTTACGGGGAAGGCGGGAGATCTCCCCGCGCCTCCAGCCGGCCGAGCAGCAGGTGGTAGTACAGCATCCCCCGCTCCGGCCCCAGGGTGTCGAGCAGGGTCCCGACGTCGAGCGCCGCCGGACCTCCGACCAGCCTCAGGTTCCGTGCCACGCTGGTGTCGTTCGCGGGAAACACGTCGAGCCGGCCCAGTCCACGCAGCAGGATGAGCACCGCCGTCCACGGCCCAATCCCCTTGATGCTGCGAAGCAGCGAGGCCGCATCCGGACTCGGGAGCCTTTCCAATTGGCCCTCGTGGATCGCACCCGCTGCGAGCGCGTCAGCGACCCGTCGCAACGTTGCCAGCTTGCCCGCACTGAGACCGGCTCCGCGCAGGACACTCTCTGGTGCGCTCAGGAGCTGGTCAGGACTGGGAAAGGGATACAGCCGGGCCCTGCCGTGTTCGACGGGCGCGCTCAGCCCTGCGGTGAGGCGGCCCATGATCGAGCTCGCCGCATGAAGGCTGATCTGCTGGAACACGATCGCGTTGACGCATGCTTCCCAGAGGGTTGGGTAGCGTGGCGGCCTCACGCCCCGCATACGGGATACCAGCGGATCCAGCCATGGAACCTTGGACGCCGAGCGGTAGAACGGGGTGAGATCCACCTCCACGCCGAGCATGCGCCGCACCAGCTGGAGCAGCCGGGGATGTTCGCGGCGCTCGCCCTCGATCCCGATGGTCAGCTTCTCCGGGCTCGGCTGGGAAACTCGTACGAGCGCAAAATCGGACGCGTCCCCGAGCCAGCGGACATATGCTCCATCCGGGCTGAGCACATCCACCAGGTTGGTCGACAACCGGCGCAGGACATTGACGGTGAGGTCGAGGCGGTACGGCGCTCGAACCGAGATGGCGTAACTGCTTTCGGCCGGCTGGTGTGCTGGTCTGACCTTATCCGTGCGAGTTTGAGTCACGACTTCGCCCTGCCGGCATAGGGAGGAATCGAATGACTAAGAAACGCTTCAAACGCGGAGATCACGTGAGCTGGAACTCGGAAGCCGGCCGGGTTCGCGGCCGAATCACCAGAGTCATTACGACCAGGATCACGTTCAAAGGCTACACGGTTCATGCGAGCAAGGATGATCCGCAGTACGAGATCAAAAGCGATAAGACCGATCACATCGCGATGCATAAGGGGTCGGCGCTCAGGAAGCTGGCTGGCTGAAGCTCCTGCTTACTGACGAACGATGACGCCTCCCTCTTCACCACTCCCGGGAGCTACTCCAGAGACCGACGCCCCACGGGGAGCCCCCACCGCACGTCGTGAGGTGGTACTCACCGGGGATCGCCCGACCGGCCCGCTGCACCTCGGCCACTTCGCCGGCTCACTGCGCACCCGCCTCGCGCTTCAGTACGAGCACGACCAGACCATCCTGATTGCCGATCTTCAGGCACTCACTGATAACGCCGGCCGGCCGGTCGATGTTCCGCGGCAGGTGATGGAGCTCGCGCTCGATTATCTCGCCGTCGGGATCGATCCCACCGCGAATACCATTGCCGTGCAGTCCGGCATCCCCGAGCTCGCGGAGCTCACGCTGCTCTACCTCAACCTGGTGACGGTTGCGCGTCTCGAGCGCAACCCCACGGTGAAAGAGGAGATCGCACTCCGCGGCTTTGGGCGAGGTGTCCCGGCCGGGTTCCTGGTATACCCCATCAGTCAGGCAGCTGACATCACCGCTGTGCGAGCGACGCTCGTCCCGGTGGGAGACGACCAGCTCCCCATGATCGAGCAGACCAACGAGATCGTGCGGCGCCTGGCCCACCTCGCTGGAAGGCCTTTGGTGCCCGAGTGCCGCCCCCTGCTGTCGGACACACCGCGCTTGCCGGGGGTCGACGGCCGCAAGGCGAGCAAGTCGCTGGGTAATGCCATCGCGCTCAGCGCTACGCCAGATGAGATCCGGGCGAAAGTCGCCGCCATGTTCACCGATCCGGGGCACCTGCGGGCGAGTGATCCGGGCCGGGTCGAAGGGAACGTTGTCTTTGCCTATCTCGACGCGTTCGACCCGAACCGCGGGGAAGTCGAAGACCTCAAGACTCGCTATCGAGCCGGCGGCCTGGGCGACGCCGCCCTGAAGCGCCGGCTCGAGGATGTTCTCGAGTCGCTCCTCGCCCCGATACGGGCGCGGCGGAACGAAGTGGCCGGAGATCCCGCAGCGGTGGAGGTGCTCCTCCGCACCGGAACGGCGCGGACCCGAGAAACCGCGGCCGGTGTGCTTCGGGAGGTTCGGGACGCGTTCCGCCTGAACCGAGCGACCCTGGAGTGACTGCAGGGGCTCGGTCTCTGCCATCGCGACTCAGGTCACCGGACCCCGCACCGACAGCTGCTCTTTCATGGCCCGGGCGAACACCTTGGACTGCCCGCGCGCAATGGTCAGGGTCTGCCAATCGGCGCCGGCCCAATGCTTCGCCAGCAGAACAATCTGCCCGACATGGTACGCCAAATGGCTCAGATGGCGATTGAGAGCCTGGACCACCGTATGAGGCTCCGCGCGTATGTAAATCGTTCGTGACAAATCCTCGGGCGTTAACGCGCCGACCATCGTGGCCAGGAGATTCCAGGCTGCAGCCCATTCGCCGATCAAGCTGAGGCGGGTATCCTGTGGAGATAGGACAAACTCGCCGTCACGGTCGCGAGTGGGCTTCTCGCCATCAGAGGTTAGAAAATCCGTGCACCGGGACCGCAGATTCCCACTGATGTGCTTGACAATAACGGCGATGCTGTTGTTCTCGGGATCAAGAACCTTGGCAAAGTCATCATCACCGACCTGTGCCATCGCTCGCTCAGCAGCACTCCGAAGCTTGGCGAACTGGTGGCCGATGTCGGCCAGATACTCGGAGCGACAATCAGTCATAGATCACTCTCAGGGCGGGGTAATACCGATGTTTGTGCGTCATCTAACGGACCGCACTTCAGCAGCAGGCCGTGACCTTTCACGCACAAACCGACGGCTTCCCTGGGAAGACCGGCCTGTCAGCTGCAAGCGCTAGTTAGGCCTCAGCAATGGCCGCGATGGACACCTTGAGTCCGGGAATC
>DASUVR010000204.1:0-14025 GCA_036378855.1 Gemmatimonadales bacterium
AGACCTACCGCAATCCCGGTGAAAATCGAGGAGAGATAGGGAGTACGAAACTTGGGGTGCACCTTGCCGGCCCACCCTCCCAGGAGACCATCGCGTGACATCGAGTAGAACACCCGGCTCTGGCCCAGAAGCATCACCAGAATGACCGATGCGAGGCCGAGCACGGCGCCCACGTCTACCAGGATCCGCACCAGATGAGGGGCGCCAACCTTTTCCAGGGCATAAGCCACCGGCGCCGCCACGTTGAGCTCGGTATATGGCACCATTCCGACCAGCACCGCCGAGACCACTACGTAGAGCAAGGTGCAGATGGCCAGTGAGCCCAGAATCCCGATCGGAAGATCGCGTTGCGGGTTTTTAGCCTCCTGGGCCGCCGTTGATACGGCATCGAATCCGATATAGGCAAAGAACACCAGGCCGGCCCCGCGAAGGACGCCGGACACGCCGTACGTGCCCCACTCGCCGGTGTTGGGGGCGATGAAAGGGTGCCAGTTACCCGGGTTCACGTAGCTGAGACCGACCCCAACGATCAGCAGCACGATGGCAACCTTGAGAATCACGATGAAGTTGTTGACCGAGGCCGATTCCTTGATCCCTACCACGAGAATGGTGCTCATCACTGCTACGATGAAAACTGCGGGCAGGTTGAGCAGCGCGCCGGTCAGGTTGAGACCGGCATGCGCGCAACCCGCCACCGCCCGGGTAACCTCACCCTCGGTACACCACCGGGTCGGCGCCTGGGTCAGATGTCCCGGCAGGTTGATGCCGAACTGATTGACGAGGCTCACGAGGTGTCCGGACCAGCCGACTCCGACTGTCGCCGCGCCGGCGGCGTACTCCAGCACCAGGTCCCAGCCGATGATCCAGGCAACGAGCTCACCCATGGTGGCGTAGGAGTAGGTGTACGCGCTCCCCGCTACCGGGACCGTGCTGGCCATTTCGGCGTAGCACAGTCCGGCAAAGGTGCAGGCGATGCCCACCAGGATCATCGAGACCGGCACGGCAGGGCCGGCGTGCAGTGCCGCCGCCTGGCCGGTGAGCACGAAGATCCCGGCGCCGATGATGGCGCCGATGCCGAGAGTGATCAGATTGAGGGGGCCGAGCTTCCGCTTGAGGGAGTGCTCGCCAGTTTCTTCGGCTTCCGCGCGGAGTGCCGACACTGACTTCGTGGCCCAGAGATTCATCGGCCGGATCCTTGGTAAAGCGTAAGAAGGGACTAGGACAAGCGTGAGCGGGACTGGGACACAACGTGAGCGGGACTTGAACGACCGCAAGCGTTCATGCGGGGTTCAGACCCGAATTGAGCCTTTGCTTTTAATATCGTTCTTAGGTTTCCCAGCCGCGCCCGCTCACCGCTTACGCTTGTCCTAGCCCCGCTCACGGTTTGGCTATTACGCGCTGTAATTCGGGGCTTCCCGCGTGATCGTCACGTCATGCGGGTGTGACTCTCTCAGTCCGGCGCTGGTTACCTGAATCATCTCCACGTCGCATTGCAGCTGCGGGATGCTGGCTACGCCACAATAGCCCATGCCGCTCCGCAGCCCTCCAACCATCTGATACAGCACATCGGCTACGGGCCCCTTATAGGGGACTCGGCCCTCGATGCCCTCGGGAACCATCTTGGAAGCGGCCATTTCCCCTTCCTGGAAGTACCGGTCGGCCGATCCATCCTGCATGGCCGACAGGCTACCCATGCCCCGGATCATCTTGAACCGCCGGCCCTCGGCCAGGACCGACTCGCCGGGGCTCTCTTCGGTTCCGGCCAGCATGGAGCCCATCATGACTGAGGACGCTCCAGCGGCCAAAGCCTTGACCACGTCTCCCGAGTACTTGACCCCGCCATCGGCAATGATGGGAACGTCATCGGCTCCTCGGAGTGAATCGAGAATGGCCGTGACCTGAGGCACGCCGACACCGGTGACCACCCTAGTGGTGCAGATGCTCCCGGGGCCGATGCCGACCTTCACCGCATCCACACCCCGCCGAACCAGCTCCCGGGCCCCCGCTTCGGAGGCGACGTTGCCCGCGATGAGCTGCACGTCGGGAAACGCTTCCCGCAGCTGATCCACCGTGCTGAGAACACCCTCGCTGTGACCGTGGGCGGAGTCGACCACGATCACATCAACGCCGGCTCCCACCAGGCTGCGCGCGCGCGGAATGGCATCGGGACCCCCGCTTACCGCGCCGGCTACCCGAAGCCGGCCGTGCTGGTCCTTGTTGGCGTTGGGGTGCTCCCGTCGTTTAAAGATGTCCTTCACCGTAATGAGCCCCTTGAGGACACCCTGCGCATCCACCACGGGCAGTTTTTCGATCCGGTGCTTGGCGAGAATCCGTTCCGCCTCATCCAGCCCGGTGCCCACCGGAGTGGTGACCAGTTTTTCCTTGGTCATGACATCGCGGATGGGCTGGTCGAGGTTGCTCTCGAACTGGAGGTCGCGGTTGGTAATGATGCCGACCAGCCGTCCCTGGCCATCCACGATGGGCACTCCCGAGATCCGGAAGCGCCGCATCAACGCCATGGCTTCCTTCAGGAGGCGGTCGGGACCGAGCGTGATCGGGTTCATGATCATCCCGCTCTCGCTTCGCTTCACCCGATCCACCTCGGCCGCCTGCCGCTCGATGGTCATGTTCTTGTGCAGAACTCCAATGCCGCCGGCTCGGGCCATGGCGATGGCCATCTCCGCCTCGGTAACGGTATCCATCGCGGCCGATACGAGCGGGATATTGAGAGAGATGGTGCGGGTCAGGCGGGTGGCGGTCGAGACCTCACGCGGGTGGACGGTGGAGTGCCGGGGAACCAGCAGCACGTCGTCGAAAGTGAGGCCGAGTTTGGGCCGAATTACACTCATGTGCAGCCGACCCTATACACAACGGCCCACCGGTGCCCGGTACGGGCGAGCGGCGGGCCAGAGTTCAATTGGTCCATCTCAAACTCTAGCAGTGGCTTGCGTTTTAATCAAGCTCGCCGCTGACGACCGGAATCAATAACACTCTGCGATCTCTCAGGGCCGCCGGGCGATGGCGAGCAGATGCGCACTGACACCCAGGAGTGCAGGCTCGGTCTCCAGTGCCGCAATTGCGTTAAGCAGCACCGCGCGGCGCCGTTCCTGGCCAAGCCGCGCGTCGATGTCCGGCAGGAGCCAGCCGATCCCTTCTACCGCAAGGGTGGCGGTGTGCTCCAACCCGGCAGCTGCGCACTCGGCTGCCAACTCTTCGGGCCGGTGGAAGTAAGCGGTAGTGAAGTATGCCGGGTTGCCGGTGGGGTTTCGGTGTTGCCCGTCCTGCCGGTCTCCCGCGGCTATAGCCGCGAACACCGGGTCCTCCAGATAGTCTCCCCGGAGGCCATCGAGAGTCGATGCAAAGCGGGAAATGCAGGCGGCGACAATGACGCCACCGGGACGGCACACCCGGCGGGCCTCGGCCAGCGTCTCAAGCCGGTCCGCCCGGTCGGAGAGATGGTAAAGCGGGCCGAGCAACAGGACCGCGTCCATGCTCGCATCGGGAAATGGAAGCTCCCGCGCGTCGCCCACCTGTGCGCTGGCGAGCACCGCCGTAGAGCTGGTCCGCGAGGCGCTCCGCGCCTGCTCGACGTGCAGTGTTACCGGGTCTACCAGGTGCACCTGGTAACCCTGCCCGGCGAGCCAGAGCGCGTATCGGCCTGGCCCGCCGCCGACGTCGGCCAGCACCGCTGGAGCTGCCGGGAGGTATCGCTCGAGCAGCTGCTGAGTCCGTAATAGTTCGAGGGCGCCCTGCCCGGTAGAGAGTCGATCGCGCTCCAGGCCCCGGGCATAAAAGGCCGCTATCTCGTGCTTCTCGTCGCCCATCAGCTCCTCGGCACCCGCAGTCCGCGGTTTTAGCGGAGACTGGTGCGCCCCCGCTCCACACTCTGTACCCCGGTAAGCTGCCGGATCAGATCCACCTCTGCCTGACGATAGGGTGAGCCGTCGGGGCGGAGCACCTCATGGAACCAGACCGCCGGTTGCTCGAGCACGTAGGGATGCTGCCACGAGTCCCACGGCAGGTAGGTCTGGGTTTTTCCCGCAACGAATCCCCAGTTGATCATGCCTACCCGCTCCTGCTTTGCCATGGGCAGGAGAGCGTCGAACGTGCTCCCCACCGAGCGTGCCATGTACTCGGTGCAGATGACCGGCCGGTTCTGCCGTTTGAGCCAGCCGACCTGCCGCTGGAAATACTCCGGCCAGCTGTAGTTGTGAAAGGTGATGATATCCGACTCGCGGAGCTGAATCTGTCTCAGCTCGTCCAGATTTCTGCCATCGGGATTGGTCTCGACGCAACAGATCCCACTGGTCAGGGGCTGGCTGGGATTTACTGCCCGGGCCCATTGAAAGACCTGCGGCAGGAGCACCTTGACCCGCGCTTCCTTGTCGCGCAGCTCGTCTTTGCCATAGGAGTCGGTGTTCGCCGCCCCCGGCTCATTCCACAGGTCCCAAGCCAGAATCCGAGAGTCGCTGGCGTAAGCCCGGATGAGACCCTGCACGTAGCCTTGGAGCCGAGGGTACTCACCCGGGTCGCCCAGCGCTCTCGCACCGGGACTCTGCACCCAGCCGGAGTTGTGGACGCCCGGGATCGGAGGATGTTGCGGACCCAGATGGGGTGCGGGGTCCCACACCGAGTCGAAGATCACGAACATCGGGTGGATATGGTGCCGGGCCGCGATCACCAGGAATTGGTCGATCCTCTTGCGGAATCCGATCGAGTCCTGCTGCCAGAGCAGATCGTGGAGAAACACCCGCATGGTATTCATCCCCAGCGCTTCCGCCCATCCCAGCTCCCGGTCGATCTCCGCTGGGTTGAAGGTTGCCTCCTGCCACATCTCCAGCTGGTTGATGGCAGAACGGGGGACGTAATTGCTTCCCACCAGCCATGGCTGAGCGGCGTACCACGCGTTGGCCCGCTGTTCGGGCCAGCGAGGGGTCTGGGCCGACACCGCGCTGAACGAGACGCTGCCAACGAACAGTGCAGTGGCAAGCCTGAAGCCGAGTCTTGTCACGATGGGAACCCCCTTCGAAATTGGGGCCATGCTGCTCGCCACCTTTATCGCCTGGTCCATGCAAACTCAACGCGCCGAGCCCAACGCGACGAATCAGCAGCCAGCAACGGTGACGGTCGCGCCGTTCGGCCGGATGCCGGACGGAAAGGCCGTTGAGGTGTATACCCTCACGAACGTCAGGGGGATGGAGGTACGGGCGATCACCTACGGTGCCATCATCCAGAGCATCCGGGTGCTGGACCGGGCCGGACGGCTCGACGACATAACGCTGGGTTACGACTCGTTGCAGGGCTATCTCACCGATTCGCCCTACTTCGGCGCGGTCGTGGGCCGCTACGCCAACCGGATCGCACGGGGGCGATTTACGCTGAAAGGCCGGACTTACCGCCTCGCCATCAACAACGGTCCGAACCACCTGCATGGAGGATTGAAGGGATACGACAAAGTAGTCTGGGAGGCCCGGTCGTTCCAGCGGGGCGACACCGTGGGCGTCACCTTTCAGCACTACAGTCCTGACGGCGATGAAGGCTACCCCGGCGCGCTGCGAGTCTCCGTGAGCTACAGCCTGACCCCCAAGAATGAGCTTGTTGTTGAGTATCGGGCGACAGCCGACCAGGCCACACCGGTGAACCTCTCGCAGCACACCTACTTCAACCTGGGAGGTGACGGGAGCGGCGACATTCTGGGGCACGTGCTGCAGATCAACGCTGACCGCTACACGCCGGTGGACTCTACCCTGATTCCTACCGGCCAACTGGCGAGGGTGGCCGGGACGCCGTTCGACTTTCGTTCTCCAACGCCTGTCGGAGCCCGGATCGATCAGCCGGACCCGCAGCTGAAGTACGGCAAAGGGTACGACCACAACTTTGTGCTGAATCGCGCCGGCGCGGGGCTCGTCCACGCGGTTCGCGTCCTCGAACCCAAGTCGGGACGGACCCTGGACATCTCCACCACCGAGCCGGGCCTGCAGTTTTATTCGGGAAATTTTTTGGACGGTACGATCACCGGTAAGGCCGGGCGCCGCTACCGCCACCGATCGGCATTGGTGCTGGAGACCCAACACTTTCCGGATTCTCCCAACCACCCAAACTTCCCGTCGACCATCCTCCAGCCGGGCAACGAATTTAGCTCGGAGACCGTCTTTACTTTCGGAATTGCTCAATAGTCCGTGCGCTCAGGCGGTTTTCTTGAGCCGGGATGTCTCTGCGAAGAGGGCCGCCAGACGGTCGTGGGCTTTCCGCACGGTAGATTGGCGATTCGGGCCCGACTCCGTCACGAACAGCTGGGTTGGGACATGGGTGATTTTTACGGTGAACACTCCGGCGGGGTTCTCGCTGACCTCCAGTGTAAGCTCCTGATCCGGTAGCCGGTGAGCGCGCCTCCGCTCCTTCGCGATAATGAGCCCCTTTTTGCCTTTTGCCGGCCGCCGCAGTACCAGGTACAGCATCGGCGCATACACCGTACAGAGCGAGATCGGCCAGCCGGTCGATCCCCATTCGGCCGGCGGCATGTGGTTGGGAGCGACGACAGCCATCCAGCTGCCCACGATGTAAACCGCCATTTCCAGGCGGTTAGCGGGTATGAGCGCCAAGGCCACCAGCTCGTAGGGCAGGGTTGTCTGGGGAATGAACGCCATACCCAGAAGAATCCGAGCCTCCGGCGTGCGCCATTTGATGGCTGCGAGTAACAGGAGGAAACCCATTGGGCGCAGGATAGGCGGCGCGAGGAAAGCCGTGTCGCCCGGCAAGGCCATCCACCACTCCCGGGGCCACGACGGGTAGATCGCCAGACTCACTCCGAAAAAAACGAGAGCGCCTGGAAGCGCCAGCCATGAGGGCCGGGCAATCCAGAGCGCGGCCGAAATATTGGGCCGCACGGCCAGAAGGAACCCGAGAGGCGGCAACAAAATCGCCGCGACCATCAGAGGGGTGGTCTGACTGCTCGCCATGGCGAACAGGTAAGCCCCAGAGGCTAATGCAAGCAGTCCGTTGGGCCCGCGAAGTTTCCAGAGGCCGAACGCGAAGGCCCAGCCCACCAGTATGTCGAAGAGTGGGCGCCCCAGGCTCAGAGGCAGGAAGCTGAAAGGGACCACGAGAAGCACGGCGGGCAGCGGGTAGGGAAACGACTGGGCTGCCGTTGGGTAAGCGCTGTCGCCTCGAACGAGGCTTGCCGCCGCCTGGTAGAGAAGATCGAAGTCGCTGGATTGGCCGGGGAGCCAGGAGTACAGCAGCAATCGGCAGGACACCACCAGAACCAGGGCAAGAAAAAGCGCCAGCAGTGCCGGGCTGATCGTGGTGGATTTGGCGGGCACGGGTTTGCCCATCACGGCTGCTCGCTCATCCCAATGACTCCCTGTGGAGGGCTAGGCCTCCCGCTCTCAACCCGGTGCGATGTTACACAAGTCGACTCCTAAGTTTCCGCACAAACCTCCATTTCCTTTAGCCGGACCTCCGTTTAGCGCAGTTTCCCGATCTGCTCGGCCAGGTCCCGGGCAACCAGCTGGAGCTCGATGTGCTCCGGGTGGAGAACCCCTCCTGTCGGGGACGTGAGATTGGCGCGAACCGCTTTGATGCCTTCGATGGCGCGGCGCAGCTTCAGCCGCTCGACCCGGATCGGAGCCTGAGCTCCTTTCCCGGCAGATAGAACGGCCCACATGTTGGTCCGCAGGGTATCGACCGACCGCTTGAGGTCTTCCAATCCCTCGGGAAGCACCGGCGCGCGGGTCAGGCGGGCATCGACCTCGTCCAGCAGCGTGCGAAGGCTGACCAGTTGTTGGGCGAGCGGCTCGTTTTCCATTCCGAACTTCCTGTTGAAGTACCGGCAGCTGCAGACAAGGGTCAGGCCACCCGATTTCTCCGCCACACCAGGTACACTGGGATTCCTAGTGCCACGATCAGCAGCCCCAGAGCGGAGAACTTCCGCTGTTGCGGGTCGGCCAGCAGAACCACCAGCAGAAAGGCGTTGGCTGCCATGTACAGCGCTGGAAGTACGGGATAGCCGAACGCCCGCACCGGCCGCGGAAGGTCAGGCCGAACCCGGCGGAGGCGGAAGAGGGAAAAGGTGGTGAGAAAATAAAAAATGATGGTGGCGAAGATGACGTAATTGAGCAGCTCGCTGTACGTGCCGCTGATGCAGAGCACCGAGGTCCAAACTCCCTGCGCTACCAGTCCGAAGACCGGAGTACGATAGGTCGGGTGGAGCTTGCCCGCCTGCTGAAAGAAGAGATTGTCGCGGGCCATGGCGTAGTACACTCGAGGACCGGCCAGAATCAGTCCATTATTGCAGCCGAAGGTCGACAGCAGAATCGCAACCGCCATGATGGTGGCGGCCCCCGCGCCGAGCGCTACCTCGATGGCCGCGGTGCCCACCCGATCCTGCGCCGCGTACTGGATGCCTCGGGCGACCACGTCGGCGCCCTGCGGATCGCCATAGAACGGGAGAATGTTCAGGTAGGCCACGTTAGCAAGCACGTACAGGGTGCAGACGATGCCGGTTCCCAGCGCGAGCGCCCGGGGCAGATTTTTGGTCGGCTCGCGCACCTCGGCCGCCGCAAAGGTGACGTTGTTCCAGGCATCCGCCGAAAAAAGCGACCCCACCATAGCCGCACCGATGACCGGTATGACCATTGCTCCCCAGGTCCCGGTACCCCAGAAGCTGGAAAAATTGGCGGCCACCGCATGGGGCTGGCGAAAGAGGGTGAGCCCCAGCAGCACCAGTACGGCCAGCGCGCCGATCTTGGCCACACTGAAAACGGTCTGCACTGCGGCACCCAGCTTTACCCCCCGAATGTTCAGCAGCGTCAGCACCACGATGAGCAAAATCGCCACGATCCGCTGATAGGACAGACCCAGCTCCACCGGCGTCGCCGTGCCTGGCAGGTGAAGTTTTCCCAGCGAAAGAAACACGTCGGGAGTGACGCCCGGCATCAACACACTCAGGAACTTGCCGAACGCCACGGCCACCGCGGCGATAGTCCCGGTTTGAATCACGGTGAACAGGGTCCATCCATAGAGAAACCCGGCCGCCGGGGAGAGACCTTCCCGGAGGAACACGTACTGTCCGCCCGCACGCGGCATCATGGCAGCCAGCTCGGCGTACGCCAGCGCGCCGGTGACCGTCATGGCACCGGTGATGATCCAGACCAGGAGAAGCGCGCCCGGCCCCCACTGGGAAACCTGCCGGCTGATGTCGGCCGAGACGATGAAGATACCTGACCCAATCATGGAGCCGACCACCAGCGAAATGGCGGCGAGCGGGCCGATACCCCGGATGAACTCCGAGGGCGCGGAGGTTTGAGGAGGAGGAGGGGCCTTCGCCGGTGCGGCCATAGGTTGTGTGAGTTAGGGCTTGATCAGGGGGAGTTCCCTGCCCCCGACGAGCCCGAATCGGTTCTGCCGGGCGCCTCGGGGTCCACTCTATTCTCGGCGGCCTTCACCGCTTCCTCCACCACCGCCTGCCCTGCTGCCGCGAGCCCCTTCATCACTTTTGCGGCACTGTCCATCAGGTTCATCGTGCCGGTGATCGCCTGAACCGGGAGCTTGCCGGCCCGCATCGTGTTCTCAACTGTTGCGGTGATCTTGGACAGGATGCCGTCCGGCTCCGACCGCGCGGCGTACTTGCTGCTGATGAACTCGGCGTAGTCGAGGACCTGGTAGGCCTTTTCGTCGTCCAGGGATTCCAGGAGCCTGGTGATGCGCTGGCGCAGGAGATCGTTCATGGGAGTTAGTCGAGAGTCACGAGTCGCGAGTCGTGAGTAGCCGGGGAAGCCGACGCAGGAAACTTAGCACATTAACTCGTGACTCGTGACTCGTGACTACTCCCCCACCCGCCCCACATACTCCACCACGGGAGTGGTCAGGTACTTGGTCCGGGCCGCCTTGATGATCACCCGCAGGGTGAGCTCCTGCAGCGCCGGCATCGTGCGGAACTCTGCTGCCTGACCTGGCGTCACGGTCACATACACGAAACCGGGTTCGGGCAGCGGGCCTCTGGTGAGCAAGTAGTTTTGCCCCTTGCTCATCTCAGTCCGGAGCTCGTCGGCGGTTTGCACCGAAATGAGCTGCAGCCGCCACTCCAGCATCTTACCGACGTACCGCCCCGGATCGGACCGGACATCGGCCGCGGTAATCCCGGTGAGCGCGCCCCCGGCTGCCTCTTCGAGGTCGGACTCGCGAACCCAACCCTCGAGCTGAACCCGGGCCCACTCGCCCGAACGCCCCAACACCCGGGCCGGGGCACCGGTCTTAAGGCTGGCGTAGGGTCCGCCCTGGGGTGTGGCATACAGCGGGGTTTCCCGGGAGACGGCGGCTCGGTCGGAGTCAGCCGCCTTGGAGCTCGCGGCCGCGGTGGCTGGAGAGGCAGCAGCAGGAATCTGGGCCACGGCAGGGGTGTCCGCTGGAGCAGCCGGTTCCTCGTCAGCGTGGCTGTCGGTGGAGGTGCTCACCGCGGTTCGGGGAACCCAGCCCGCCCGGCTCACGTGGGTCCAGGTGCCTTGAGTCTCCAGTTTGCGGAAGAGAGCACCATTTCGAGCCCGGCCGATAACCTGACCGTTGGGTGACTCTCTGATGTTCTCTCCCCCGCTTGCGGTTACGACTAGATCGAATCCGTCGCGACTGGTCGGGGCGGTGGAGCTGGTAAAGATCCACCCCTCCACTTCGACCTCGTGCCAGTTCCCGCGGGCCTCCCCTGCTTCCACTTCGGTGCCGGCAGGCAGAGAAACCAGCGGGGTCCCGTCCGGCTCCTTCCGGAGTCGAGTGTCACTCGAGATTTCGGTTTGATCTTGAGCCTGAAGCGGGGGTGTCAGCAGCGATGAAATCGCGATTACGCAGGCTGGTAGCCAACGCAGGGCCGGACTAGATTGCGGCGCGTAACTCACAGTGGCGCATTGTAGAACACGCGGAGACCCATGTCAAACGGAAGCGCTCCACGGGTAGTCCTCGTTGTGCTGGATGGCTGGGGATACCGGACGGAGCGGGAGGGCAACGCCATCGAGTTGGCCTCCACGCCGAACTGGCATCGGCTCTGGCGGTCGTATCCCCGCACTCTGCTCGACGCCAGCGGCCTGGCCGTGGGCCTGCCTGAAGGACAAATGGGCAACAGCGAAGTGGGCCATTTGAACCTCGGCGCCGGCCGGGTGGTGCCTCAGGATCTGGTCCGTATCTCCCAGAGCATCCAGAACGGAGACTTCTACCAGATCGAGCCCTTGGTGGAGCTGTGTGCCACCCTGCGGCAGACTGGAGGCACGCTTCACCTCGTGGGCCTGCTCGGTCCCGGCGGGGTCCACGCGCTCGACCGACACTTGCTGGCCTGCGTCGAGCTGGGCGTTCGTCACCGGGTGCAGGCCATTGCCATCCACGGTTTTCTCGATGGGCGGGACTCGGCTCCGACCCTGGGCGCGGAGGTGGTTCGCACGCTGTTGATGGACATGCGGCGGATCGCCGGGTCCAAGGTAGACATAGCCTCACTGACCGGCCGCTACTACGGGATGGACCGAGACCGGCGGTGGGACCGAACCAAGCTGGCGTACGACGCCATGGTGCACGGCATCGGAATGCCGGTGGAGCATCCGGTGCTCGCCATTCAAGCCGCCTATCAGAAGGGCGAAACCGACGAGTTCATCCAGCCGAGGGTGCACATTAGGAATGGGGTACCGGTGGCCACCATGCGCGACGGCGATGGTGTGCTGTTCTTCAATTATCGC
Source organism: Gemmatimonadales bacterium (assembly GCA_036378855.1). GTDB lineage: Bacteria > Gemmatimonadota > Gemmatimonadetes > Gemmatimonadales > GWC2-71-9 > CAVVWJ01. The sequence goes on from DASUVR010000204.1 coordinate 11,712, forward strand.
AGTGACCGGATGCGCCAGATCGTGGCGGCACTGGCGGTCGATGGCTTCGAGGGTTTTCCGGTCCGAAACCGTCCCCAGCTCTCCTGCGTCACCATGACGCAATACGATCAGACCTTTGCCATTCCTCAGGCGTTTCCGCCTTTCAGCCTGGCCCGTATTCTGGCTCAGGTTCTGGCGGACCATGGACTCTCCCAATTTCGTACCGCCGAGACCGAGAAGTATCCTCACGTCACCTACTTCTTCAATGGCGGCTATGAGCCGCCCTATCCGGGGGAGGAGCGCTGTCTGATTCCCTCTCAGCGGGTCGCGACCTATGATATGGCCCCGGAGATGAGTGCCCCGGGAATTACTGAAGCGCTTTGCCGTGCGGTCGAAAGCGGAAGCCATGATTTCATTCTGTGTAACTACGCTAACGCCGACATGGTGGGGCACACGGGAGTGCTGCCGGCGGTGATCACGGCGGTGGAAACGGTCGATCAGTGTCTGGGACGGGTGCTCACCAGCGCAGACCAGGCGGGAGCCCGAGTACTGATCACCGCCGATCACGGCAACTGCGAAATGATGATTGACCCCGCTACCGGAGGCGTTCACACGGCGCATACCACCAATCCGGTTCCGTTGGTCGCAGTCGGCACCAATGCCGCCTCGCTCCGGCCGGGCGGCTCCCTGCGCGACGTAGCGCCCACCGTCCTCGGCTTGCTCGGGGTCGAGCAGCCGGGTGAGATGACGGGGCGAGACTTGAGGGTGTGCGACTGATGAAGACCCGTTGTTATCCTGAGCGTGGCAGTCATCCTGAGCGCAGCGAAGGATCTGGCCCCGACAGGAGTAGGCCCTTCGCTTCGCGTAGGATGATGGCTTCTGTGAGGAAAACAGCTGCGCTCATTACGATCGTACTCAGCATCCTCCCGGTGACACTTACTGCTCAGGTGGGGCATAATCCCCAGTCCTCGCCCTACCGGGACATCCGGAAGGGACACACTTTCACCGCCATCGGCGGGTATTTCGGGGGAGACGGAGGCGACTTCGGTATTGCTCCTCACAACGGCCCACTGGTTGGAGGCCGCTACGACATCCGCACCGCCGACGCAATTCAGGTCGGAATCGGCATAACCTATGGAAGTCTCGAGCGGTTCATCGTCAATCCGTTCGTGACTCTGGCCAATCGCGTGAGCGGACCGGTCCAGCAGGAGGTGATCTTCTCCGATCTGAACGTGCAGTTCAACATGACCGGCGGAAAAACCTGGCATCACCTTGCGCCCTTCATTGGCCTCGGCGGCGGTTTTGCTTTCGCATCAGACACCCCGGCGGACACCAGCGGATTCGACTTCGGGTCGGAGTTCTACCTCTCTCCCACCATCGGCTTCCGCTTGTTCGTGGGCGACCGGCTCCACCTCCGCGGCGAAGCCCGGGCGACCTTCTGGAAGCTGGATTATCCCACCACATTTACCCAGGAGCCGGTGCAGGAGCCGGGTACGCCGGGCAATTCCAATGCGGTGATTCCCAGCGGCAAGCTGGATGAATGGACCTCCAGCTCCTGGCTACAGGCCGGGCTGGGGTATTCGTTCTCGTTCTGATGGCTGCATCGTTGACCCGAACGGTCAACTTCAGGGCTAGCCACCGGTATTACCGGCCGGACTGGACCGACGCCCAAAATCGTGAGGTCTTCGGCCCGCTGACGGAGCCGCCTGGACACAGTCACGATTATCAATGCGCCGTTACCGTCGCCGGCTCGATCCATCCCAGTGGCATGGTGGTAGACCTGGGACTGCTCGATCGCATTTTAAATGAAGAGGTGGTGCAGCCGTTGGCGGGCAAACACTTGAACCTGGACCTGCCCGCTTTCGGGTACGGGCAAATCCTGCCGACGTGTGAGGCGATTGCCGCCTACCTGTTTCCCCGCATCGCCGCCCGCCTGCCGAGGGACGTAGTGCTGGAGCGAGTGCGCATCATGGAGGATCCCACATTGTATGGCGACTGTACCGGATTCGACTGACCTGATTCAGCCATCCAAGCGTGGCGGACGGATGTCCGAAGACGCCGCGGTCGAAGAGGTGCCGGTCTGGCTGGAGGTGAACGGCCGTCCAATCGTCACCTGGATGTGCACGCCCGATCTTCTGGAGGAGCTGGCGATCGGCTGGCTGCACGGCGAAGGCTACATCGACTCCATTGATCAGGTGCACCTCCGTCCCTGCGCCACCGACCTCGGATTCTGGGCCGAAGTTCCGGAAGAGCGGGTGCTCGCAGTGCAGGGTGAGGGGCGGCGTTCTGTGTTGGCATCCGGCTGCGGTGCCGTCTCCACTTTCCTGGCGGACCC